>DATCBR010000245.1:0-5210 GCA_036511765.1 Acidobacteriaceae bacterium
TGCGGTTGAGGCCGAGCTCGTGAAAGAGTTGGGTGCCGCCGGGGCGCAGTCGGTCTAATACCGGGCAGAAGCCAATCAACGAAAACGGCAGGCATGCTAAGGCGCGAAGTTCCCAAAATACGGCGTTCACGGCGACTTTAATTGCCCCGGACTCCAGCCCGACTGCCGAGAATAACCATCCCATTGCGGCGCGGCGCGCTTCAGCGTACAAACAAGACGGATGCGTAAACGCACGCGGTACTCGCTGTTCATCGCGCTTTTCTTTGCGGTTCTCGTGGCGGGCAGCGCTCGTTCGCAGACAGGCATCGCCGCTGCGCAAGACGCCGATGCAGCGTCAGCCGCTGTGCCGCGCTTCGATGTGATCTCCGTGAAGCCAGACAAGAACGCCAACGCTATCAGCCGGGCGCGAGTCGATGCTGACGGCCTCGCTGCAGAGAATGTTACGGTCCACATGCTGCTGATGGAGAGCTATCTGCTGAATGAAGATCAACTGCTCGGCGAGCCAGCCTGGGCCAAGACTGACCGTTTCGATATACAGGCAAAGGTTGCCGGCTCGGACGTCGCAAAGCTCGCGAAACTCTCAACCAAAGATCGCCGCTCCATGTTTCGGCAAGTCCTGGTCGAACAGTTCCAACTAACGACTCACGTCGAGACCAGACAACTACCCGTTTATGTAGTGACAGTCGCTAAGGGAGGTCCAAAGTTCAAGCCGCACGTGCCTGACCCTGCGCACCCGGAGCGCGAAAACGGTTCTGGCTGGTTCAGTTGGGGTCGTGGCAAACTCGTCGCTCAAGGTCCCACCATGGCTTACTTTCTGTTTGCCCTGTCGTTGGAGCTGCGCCACACCTTCGTCGATAAGACCGGCCTTGCAGGCAACTACGACTTCAATTTGGAATGGACGCCCGATGACCTGGCTGCCCCGGCACAAGGAAACAATGATGGAGCTCAACCGGTTGCAGGCGATTCAGGGCCATCTATCTTCACGGCTATTCAAGAGCAGCTTGGCCTGAAACTGGCATCAACCAAAGGCCCAGTGCGGGTGATGGTCGTCGATAACGTCACGCGACCAACGGGGGACTAGCAACCACCCCATTGCGGCGCGGCGCGCTTCAGCGTACAAACAAGACGGATGCGTAAACGCACGCGGTACTCGCTGTTCATCGCGCTGGCCCTGGTGGCCGCGCTGGTGACCGCCATTTTTCTGCGCAAGCATGCCCCGCCGGAGGCAGCGCGGCTGCTGCCGGAGTCGGACGCCATCGTCTACGTGAACCTGCGCACGGTGCGGCTGGCGACACACTTTGACCGCACGCCGATCTCCCACGACGCTGAGTATCAGCACTTCATCGATGCCACGGGCATTGACCCGGAGCGCGACCTTGACGCAGCTGCCTTCGCGCTGCACCGCATGGACAATCCCAACGGCCCCAACGGGGCAGTTGCATATTCTGAAGTCTTCGAGGGCCGCTTCGACGGTTCGCGTCTGGCCACCTATCTTTCGTCCATTGCCACTGCGCGCGAGGATTATGCCGGCCACACGATCTACACCATCCCTATCGAAGGCCGCCAGTTCCGCATTGCGCAACTGGGGTATGACACGATCGCCGCCTCCAACATGCCTACGGAGGAGCAGATCCATGCCATGCTGGACCGCTACCGCGCCGCTGCCTCGCCCTTCTCCGGCTCGTCTCTTCTGGAGACGTATTACCGCGACGTACCTCTTCTCGCGACCGCATGGGGCATCGGCCACATCGGTTTGCCTTTTTCCGAGTCCGGGCGCATCCGCGTCTTCGGGATCGACCTGCCGCTGCCTGAGGACACCACCTTCGTCGCCAGCCTGCGCCCCAGCGTGAACTCTGTCCATCTGCGCATCGAGCAGATCGCGCCTACCGAAGCGGATGCCGCGGCTTCGACTGCTGCGCTCAGCAGCATCGTCAACCTGGCGCAGGGGATTCAGCCGCTGGTCGCCGCGCAGTCGTCACCCTCGGACGCCAAGGCATTGGGCGCCTTCAGCGCATCCATCAAGGTGGAGCAGCACAAGGACCGCGCGGTCCTGACCGCCAGCCTGCCGCTGGAGTTGGTGAAGTCGCTGGTTGCGGGGGCTGCGCCTGTGCCCGCCGGCGCACCGCCGGCTGCTCCATAGAGACCTGGTAATAGGCAAGGCAAAGTCAAGCGGGTCTGTTTGAAAATACCTGACATCAGGGGCTAAAGCCCCTGTATGAATGGAACACGTTGCTTACGGCACGGCTTCACAGGCTGCGGAAAAAGCACGTTTATTGTTTTGCTTACTTGCGCGTCTGTGTTTTTCGGGGCTATTTACTGCCGGTTGAGGGTTGAGGGTTGATCTCTGGAGGCTGTTTTTGCATTGCTCCAGAGACACGTCTGCCTGGGTGTTACGCGGGATGAAGCAGCGTTTGCATCCGGCGGAGATTGTGGGCTGCCGCGACCAGCCGGAAGAGCCAGTCGACTTTATTGAGGCCTCGCAGTTTGACTTGCCGCACGGCCCGGTCGAGCTTGGCCCAGCCGAAGACCTTCTCCACCAGCTTGCGTTTTCGCTGGCTGACGGCGAAGCCGGGATCGCTGCGTTCGGCTTGGGTGAGGAAGCTGGGCCACTGCGGGTTGGGCGCGTATTCAGCCACATGAGGCTTCACGCGCCGGGCACGCAGTTGCTCGATGAACCTCTCCTCCTGATAGCTCTTGTCGGCGCCCAGGGTGATCGGCGCGGCCAGGCGCATGCGGTCGATCAGCGTCACCGCGGCCTCTCGTTCCGCCGTCGAGCTGGACTGCGTGGCCAGCGCGGCCACCACCAGTCCGTTGCGGTTCTCCGTCAGCACGTGGCCGATATAACTGGGAACCGCCATCGCGGCGCCACTCTTCTTGAACAGCCGCGCCTCGGGGTCCGTCGTGGATGCATGCGTGTCGCGCAGCAGCTTGCGGCCGCGCGCTCCCGTCCCCTTGTCCGGCGGATCGGGCTTGGGATGGAAGCTCCGCCGGTTGGCCCAGGCCTGGATCAGCGTGCCGTCCACCGTGAAGTGCTCCTCGCTCAGCAACTGCGCCGCCCGCGCCTGCTCCACTACCGCCATCAGCAGCCGCTCCGACACCTCCCCGCGCATCAGCCGCTCGCGATTCTTGGTGAACACCGTCGCGTCCCAGATCGCGTCGTCCATGTTCAGCCCGACGAACCAGCGGAACAGCAGGTTGTAATCGATCTGCTCCATCAACTGCCGCTCGCTCTTCACCGAATACAGCACCTGCAGCAGAAGCGCTCGCATCAGCTTCTCCGGCGCGATCGAAGGCCGGCCGCCGCGCGCATACAGAGCGTCGAAGTGAGAAGACAGCGCCTTCAGCGCTTCGTCCACCATCCGCCGAATCCCACGCAATGGATGGTCCTTCGCGATCCGCTGCTCCGCACTCACATAACTGAACACACCCAACTGCTCCAAATCGTCTCCGCGCATCAACCCTGAATACATTAATCCCTAACCAAACTCAAGAAGTTTTTCCGCAGCCTGTTCAGCCGTGCCCTTTCAAAACAAATTCAAAATGAGCGACTACCGAAAGCGCCGTTCGTCTTACTTCAGCTGGAGTGAAACTAATGAAACCGCAGCCTACGATCCTGCTGCCGTCAGGCCATCTCCGCCGAGGCCTGCCAGAGTCTCCCGCAGATATTTGTGCGGGTTCACGGGCGTGTTGTGGATGCGAACTTCATAGTGGACGTGCGCGCCGGTCGTCCGGCCGCTCATGCCGACGTAGCCGATCACTTGGCCGCGCACCACATGCTGTCCCGCCAACACGGCAAAGCCGGACATGTGCGCGTAGCAGGTCTCCAAGCCATTGCCGTGGTCGAGGATGACTTCGCGACCGTAGCCATTGGAGAACTCGGCGCTTTTCACCACGCCGTCGGCCGTCGCACGGATTGGCGTTCCGATAGGCGCGGAGATGTCGATGCCGGTATGGAACTCGCCCTCGCCGTTGCCCGTGACCGGGTCTTCACGCTGGCCAAAGCCGGAACGGATGGGACCCATCACAGGCCACAGTGACGGCGCGTCGATGGACGCATCCAGGCTCGTACCGGGAATTACACCCAGGGGACTCAACGCCGGAATGCCATCGATCGCACGGGTGGCCGCTCCGCTGAGCGCCGAGTTGCGCAGGTTGTAGAAGGTGTCCAGCGACTTATAGTAGCTCTCGTCACTCAGGCTGGTGGATGCCGTCTCAGCAACAGCAGCGGCGGTCTTGGCCTGATGCCGAGGCATCAGTGCATGGCCAACCGGCGCAATGAGCTTGTTCGCGGTGAGCCCGTAAAGCGCCGAAACCTCAGTGGCCAGCGAACCCAGAGAGGCCGCCTGGACGTCTTTCTCATGTTCCTGCTTCTGCAGGTGGGCATAGTCCTTCTGAAGGGTGTCGTGGTCCGTGCGCAACTGGTTGAAGCGCGCCGTCTTGATGAGCATGCGCGTGTACGAGCCCGCCAGACCGGCCATGGTGAAGGTGCCAATTACGGCCGCCGCGACGAATACGTATGCATAGTGCAGCGGCAGCGGCACCTTGCGCACGGCTCCGTTCTCATCCCGGCTGACCAGCAGAACGTAATGCCGGCCCTTCAGACCAAAGCGCTTTGTATTCAAATCGCGAAACCTTTGCGTCGGGATTTTTGCGCCGCACACCGCAGGGAGGTTGGGCATAGAGGGAGTGTCCCGGCTAAAACTCGAGACGGCAATGACCAGTTCGTGCGCCGGCCATGCCGAGGACGTACCCTCTTCGACGTTACTTCAGATTGTAACAGTCACCTTTGGGGGATCACCAATCGATTTGCTGCAACTTCCGCATCCTTTGGCATGCAAGTTGCCTATTTCTATCCTTTTGCCTTCCTGGACTGCGACATCTGTATTGGCCTGTCCAAAGCCCCCCGGCCAGGTTATCCAACCCCAGCCCGGTTATCCTTCAAGCCATGCCCAGGCTTTTCGGCGAACTCGAACTGATCCGCCAGATCCGAGCGGCGCACACCCCCGCCGGAGCAAGGAAGCGTCGGTCCGCGAAGGCGGGGATGGGTGCTGGCGTTGTGCTCGGCATTGGAGACGACTGCGCCATCCTGCGCCCACGATGTGGCCACGAAATTGTGGTCACCACGGACTTTTCCCTCGAAGGCCGCCACTTTGTGCGGAACGTCCATCCGCCGGAGTCGGTCGGTCACCGCGTGCTGGCTCGCGGCCTCA
>DATCBR010000246.1:0-3228 GCA_036511765.1 Acidobacteriaceae bacterium
CTGCCAGACGCTGACGTATGGCGTGCACCTGGGGGAGATTGCGTACTCGGCGCAGCAACTGGAGCAGGAGCAGAAGTGGACGGAGGCGCGGGACAGGTGGCGGTCGGCGCTGGTGTGGTTGCCGGAAGAGACGACGCAGGCGGAGAGCGTGCGGCAGCATATCGCGCAGATCGATGCGCGGATGAAAGCGGCGGAGGATACGAAGAAGAAGTGGACCAAGCGGCTGGGACCGTTTGCGCCGATTGCGCTGTTTCTGGTCAAGATCAAGTCGGCGATTTTTTTGCTGCTGAAGCTGAAATTTCTGTTGAGCTTCCTGGCGTTCTTCGGGATCTATTGGGTGCTGTTTGGATGGCAGTTTGCGGCAGGGTTTATCGCATGTTTGTTCATCCACGAGATGGGTCACTATGTTGCCGTGCGACGGCGTGGATTGAAGGCGGATCTGCCGGTGTTTCTCCCGATGATGGGGGCGTATGTGCGGTGGTATTCGCAGGGCGTGTCGCTGGAAGATCTGGCGTCGATCTCGCTGGCCGGGCCGCTGTATGGACTGCTCGCAGCGGTGGCCTGCTATGGGTTGTTTGTGTCGACGCACCTGCCGATTTTTCTGGTGCTGGTGTATGTGGGGGCGTGGATAAATTTCCTGAACCTGGTTCCAGTGCTGGGGCTGGATGGAGCGCAGGCGACGTTTGCGCTGTCGAAGCTGCAGCGCGGGTTGGTTGCTGCGACTTGCTACGTGCTCTTTGCGCTGACGATTACGAATGGTGATCTGTTTGGGCAGACGACGCAATGGATCTTTGCGATTGTGGGGCTGGGCATGACGTGGCGCTGCTTCACGCATGATGAGCCGGAGAAGCCGAGCACGCGGACGTTTTTGTACTTTCAGGCGCTGGTGTTGATCCTGGGCGTGATCGTTTACAAGACACAGTTTGCGGGCATGGCGCAGTAGGGTGATATCATTAAGCTGAAAGTGATATCAACGGGGGAGATGTCTCGATGCCAGCAGTGACGGTGCGGAATATTTCGGTTGAGACACATCGAGCGCTGAAGCAACGCGCGGCGCGGCGCGGAAATAGTACAGAGGCGGAGATTCGGGCGATTCTGGATGAGGCGGTGCGTCCGGAGAAGGGGCTGGGGACGCGACTGCAAGAGCTGGGACGGAAGTACGGTCCGCTGCCTGAGATCAAAAGAGATCAAACCCCTCTTGAGCCAGCGATCTTTGAATGATCATTCTGGATACGAACGTCATCTCTGAGCCAACCAAACCGAACGCAAATCTTAACGTCGTAGCCTGGCTCAACGGGCAAGATATTCGGACACTGTACGTTACCGCTATCAGCCTCGCAGAACTTATGGCTGGACTGGCGATGCTTCCTGCGGGGAAGAGACAACAAGCGCTGGCCGATGCGCTGGATAGATTTTTGACGAAGCGCGTTGTCACGCCCATGCTCTCGTTCGATCGGGAGGCGGGGATGGCTTATGGAGTCGTCGTCGCGCATGCAAGAGCAAGACGGTATACGCTGCCGATGGCGGATGGACAGATTGCGGCCATTGCGAAGGTGCACGGATTTGCTGTGGCGACGCGGGATGTGGCGCCGTTTGTTGCGGCTGGCGTGGATGTGATCAATCCGTGGGAAGATGGCGGCTAGGAGTAGATGACTCTGGGCGGGGATTTGCGGATGACGCGGCCGATGACTACGGAGCGTTCGTTCATGCGGGTGAGGGTGAGGCGGGCTTTCTTGAGCAGGTCGGCGGGAATGACCGCGACCAGGCCGACGCCCATATTGAAGGTGCGGAACATCTCGTCGGTGTCCAGGCTTCCGAGGGCTTGCAGGTGGGCGAAGAGCGGCGGCGGGTCCCAGGTGGAGAGGTCGACGTGCGCGGCGAGGCCGCGGGGGAGAACGCGGGGGAGGTTTTCGGTGAGGCCGCCGCCGGTGACGTGAGCGAAGCCGCTGACGACCTCTGCCTGAATGAGCTTGCGGATGGGGGAGAGATAGCTGCGATGCGGACGCATGAGGGCGGCGCCGACTTTATCGCCGAGCTCATTGACGTATTGCTCGGGGCGATAGCCGGCGGTGCCGAGGAGGAGCTTGAGGGCGAGGGAGTAGCCGGTGGTGTGGAGGCCGGTGGAGGGGAGGCCGAGGAGGTAATCGCCTTCGCGGATGGCTTCGCCGGTGAGCATGCGGGGGCGGCTGACGACTCCGGTGAGGAAGCCTGCTAGCTCGTAGTCGGAGTGGCCGTAGAGCCAGGGGGTTTCGGCGGTTTCGCCACCGAGGAGGGCGCAGCCGTTGGCTTTGCAGGCGTCGACGAGGCCGCTGATGAGCTGTTGGACGACGTCGGGATCGAGGAAGCCGGCGGCGAAGTAGTCGAGGAAGAAGAGGGGCGTGGCGCCCTGCACGGCGACGTCGTTGACGCAGTGATTGACGAGGTCGGAGCCGATGCTGGAGTGGAGGCCGAGCTGGATGGCGAGCTCGAGTTTGCTTCCGACGCCGTCGGTGGAGGCGACGAGGACGGGGTCGGGGTAACGGACGGCGTCGAGTGCGAAGAGGCCGGAGAAGCCGCCGATTTCGCTGAGGACCTGCTTGTTGAAGGTGCGGCGCGCGAGGCCTTTGATGCGGTCGTTGGCGAGGACGTGGCGGTCGGTGGAGACGATCGCATGATCGTCGTTGCGCACGGCGCGGCTTTCCTGATGCACAGGCGTCGCGGTGCTGCCACGCGGAGTCTTTGCTCCGTCGTCTAGTTTTGATTTAGCCAAAAGAGGCCGCCTTCGCTTGCTCAAGGATATGCAATGACGACAAGTTTATCAGTCGATTGTGAAGCGACTTCTATACTTGAGTCTATGGTACTTTCTTTTGCACGATCGGCGGAGCTGCAACGGCGCGCTGAGCGATTTTTGCCGGGGGGCGTGGATTCGCCGGTACGCGCATTTCGGGCAGTGGGCGGGAATCCGCCGTTTGTGGAGAGCGCGGAAGGCGCGTATTTGATCGACGCCGACGGTAATCGGCTGGTGGATCTGTTTGGGTCGTGGGGGCCGATGCTGCTGGGGCATGCGTATCCTCCGGCGGTGGCGGCGATACGCGAGGCGGCGGGGAAGAGTGCGTCGTTTGGTGCGAGCACGGCGGCGGAGGCGAACCTCGCGGAGTTGGTGCAGGAGTGCTATCCGTCGATGGAGAAGATGAGGTTTGTGAGCTCGGGGACGGAGGCTTGCATGTCGGCGATACGGCTGGCGCGCGG
>DATCBR010000247.1:0-4384 GCA_036511765.1 Acidobacteriaceae bacterium
CTGATCGACGAACAGCTTTTCGTGGTCATTTACACGATCGACGCCAGCACTGACTGGACCACTGAAGCAGCTCTCTGGATGGCCAACCCGAACCTGGGCGTGTCTGTCTCGCTCGAAACGCTGCTGCACGATCAGCAGCAGGCCATCAAGAACGCGGGCAAAGCCGGCGTCTTCCGCACCAAGCATTTGTGCGAGTGGATGACGGCATCGGCCGCGTATTTCAACCTGGTCAAATGGGCCGCCGGCGCCGACGCCACGCTCAGCGAGGAAGACTTCAAAGCGGATCCACTTTACATCGGCATGGATCTCGCCAGCGTGCTCGATCTCAGCGGCGTGGTCAAAGTTTACGTGCGCTCGGCCGACAGTAAGCTGCATTTCTACGTGTTCCCGCGGCACTACCTTCCGCAGGATCGGATCTCGCTGCCCCAGAACCAGCACTATCAAAAGTGGGCGGACGAGGGCTTCCTGATCCCCTGCGAGGGCAGCGCGCTCGATTACGCACTGGTTCGGGCGGATCTGACGGCCGACATCGAGGCGCACGACGTCACCGCGCTGTGCTACGACAAGCGCTACTGCGATCAGCTCACCCAGGAGTTGTACCTGGCCACGGGCGTTGTTCTGGTCGAGGTCCCGCAGATTCCTCAGTATTTGTCGCTGCCGATGAAGTCGCTCGACGCTGCCATCTTAGACGGCCGCGTGCACCACACCGGCGATCCGGTCCTCACCTGGTGCATGAGCAACGTAGTTTCGAAAGTTCGCGGCCAGTCCGAGAATGCATTTCCGGAAAAACAAAAGCCGGCCAACAAGATCGACGGCGCCGTCGCCTTACTCAACGCGATGAACCGCGCCCTCACCGCTGAATCGACCGCAGGCCAGTCCGGCATCGGTTGCTTTTCGATGTAACTCAACGCAGCACTGAGACCTCACTAATGGCCCTTTTCGACAGAATCAAAAATCTGGCATCGCTGGCCCTTCGCGGCGGCAGCCCCCTCGACAATCCTGCCATCCCGCTCAACTCCAGCGCGATCTGGGACTGGCTGGTTGGCGGCGAAGACACCGTCGCCGGCGAGCAGATCAATGAGGCCAACAGTCTCCAGATTACGACCGTGTATTCCTGCATCACGCTCCTGGCCTCGATGGCTTCCACGCTTCCGCTCCGGCTGATGGAGCGCACCGACAAGGGCCATGTCGTCGCGGCAGACACCGGCCTGCACTACCTGCTCAACAGCGAGCCGAATCCTGAAATGTCCGCGCCGAGCTTCGTCGAGACCATGATCGGCTGCCTCGCCATGGGCAACTGCTACGCGCAGATCGAGCGCAACGCCCTCAGGCAGGCAGTCGCGCTTTGGCCGTTGAATCCGCTCAAGACTGAGCCGGTCCGCCAGCCCAATGGCGTCATGGCGTACAAGACTTCGCAGGGCGAACCCCTGGGTACTTACCGCATCATTGACGCGGCAGATGTTATCCACGTACCACTGTTCTCGCTCGAAGGCCGCAAGGGCATGTCCCCCATCATGCTGGCCCGTCAGTCGCTCGGCCTCGCCAAAGCCGCCGAGAAGCACGGCGCGCGTCTCTTCGGCAACGGCACCAAGGGCGGCGGCGTCTTCATGAACAAAGGGCCGAAGCCCGATCCGAAGACCCAGCGCGAGATGAAGGAAAGCTGGCAGGAAAACGCCGGTGGAACCAACAGCCTGAAGATGAACTTTCTGTACGGCGGCGATTGGTCGTATCAGTCTCTCGGCCTCACCCCTGAGGAGTCGCAGTTCCTGGCCACCAGGTCATTCCAGCGCGCGGATATCGCAGCACTCTGGAAGATCAGCCCGCACCTGGTCGGCGACACCAGCCGCTTGAGTGGCACCAACTCCGAGCAGCTCATGCTTCAGTTCCTAGTCATCTCCCTCGCGCCGCTGCTGCGCAAGCTCGAGGCCGAACTCAACCGCAAGCTTTGCCCCACGCAAGGCCGCAAGGCAGGCAAGTTCTACTCGAGCTTCGATGTCACCGTGCTGCTGCGCACCGATTTGAAATCGCAGAACGAGGCCTACCAGGCCGGGCGAAACGGCGGATGGTACACAGCCAACGACGTGCTCCGCAAGCTGGGCGAGAATCCCGGCGGTCCGGAGTGCGATGTCTACGTCACGGCCGTCAACTACCAGAATTCCAAGCGCCTGCTCGACACCGAGTCCCTGCAGGACCAGCCGATCCAGGACTCGACATCGGGGGCGGCGCTGCCCACGCCGGCGGAGCGGTCCATGCTTGGCGCGTACACAACCGGGTACATCTCGATCTATTCCGACTCGTTTTCACGCCTTTTAACCCGCTCCAAGCGCGATTATGAGACCCTTTCGACCCTTTTCCGGCCGGTTCTGCGCTCCATCGCCGATGCAGCGATGGGGCGGATCGGCGCCCTTCCTGACCCCGCCGGCGATATCGCCGACCTGGTTATCAACGACGCGCTGCGCGCCATGGCGCAAAGAGCCGCCAAGTGGCCGGCCACGATTCCACCGGCCGATGTGCCCGCGATCGCCAACGCCGAGTTCGTGAAAGCTCTCCGCGCCATCCACGTCAAAGTCGCGCGCAACGCGGCCGCGGCCAAGGCAGTACTCGAACTTGCAGCACCCGAAGAGGACACCGATGATCAAGCAGCCTAAAACCGGCGAGCGCCAGGTGCGCACGCTTCTCACCACGGAGTTCCGCGTCGCCACCGCCGACGACGGCACCCGCACGCTCTCCGGGCTCATCCCCTACAACTCGCCGTCGTGCGACCTGGGCGGCTTCACCGAGCTGCTGGCGCCCGGGGTTTTTGCCGGCGCGCTCAAGGCCGGCGCAGACGTGCTCTGTCTCCGCGATCACATCCCCGCCAACCTGCTGGGACGAACAAAAAGCAAAACTCTGGCTCTGACCGATTCGCCCGAAGGCCTGCGCTTCGTTTGCAAGCTGCCGAAGAACTCTCAGGGCTCCGACCTGGCCGAGTCGGTTGACCGCGGCGACCTCGACGCCAACAGCTTCGGGTTCTCGACCATCGAGGACAAGTGGCTCTGCGATGCCGCCGGCAACGTGGTGCGCACGCTGATCGCCGTCGACCTTTACGAGATCTCGCCGTGCAGCTTCCCGGCGTACCCGTCGTCCGAGGTGTCGATCCGGTCCCTCGCGTCGTGCCCCATCGAGATCCGCGCGAAGATGAAAAAGCGCGACACAGAGAAGTGCGATTGCGACTGCACCCAGTGTGCCGGCGGCGATTGCGGGCTCTGCTCTGACGGCGACTGCGACGACGAAAACTGCTCCTGCGCCGAATCGCGCTCGATCAGGAACGCTGACGCCAACCGGGTGCTCAATATCCGCCTGGCCTTCACCGACTAACCGAGTTTAAGTTCCACGCATGACGGATGCGCCGCTTGCCGGCCGCGTTCACTCGCACCCATCTGTCATGCCGCTAAGAAGCCCCGCCTGCCGCGGACGCTGTCCTGCAAGCATCAAACTTCGCAGCAAAGGAAGTATCATGACCCTTCTCGAATTGCAGGAAAAGCGCAACAAACTCCTCGTTGACGCCCGCGCCATTATGGCCGGCGCAACCGTGACCACGGAACAGCGCGTGGCCGTAGACCAGATGTTGGCGGATGCCAACGTGATCAAGGGCGACATCGAGCGCACCAATGCGCTCGAGGCCGAAGCCGCCCAGGTGCGCAGCGTACCAGGCCGCGTTCCCCAGGCCCAGGTTGCCGACGGCGTTGTCGTCGTTGCCGAGACCCGCTCCATGGACGAGCGCCGCGATGCAACCGCCGTGGCTCTCCGCAACTATGCCAATGGCCGCGAGTTCGAACGCCGCGATTTGACCGTGGCTATCGACGGCTCAGTCATGATTCCCACCGGCGTCACCGATCCGAAGATCGCGCTCAAGTTCGCGGGCTCGGTTTACGACCTGGTGTTCAAGTTCCGCACCAGCTCCGGCGAGGCCGTCAAGGCGCCCCTGCTCTCGGATCTCGCCAACGGCTTCGTGCTCAACTCGGCCGCAATCACCACCACCGACCCCTCGGCCAGCGGCGTCACCATCCAGGTGGACGACGTCCGGTCGAACCCCATCCTGCTCGACAACTCGCTGCTCCAGGACGTGCTCTTCGACCTCGTGGGCTTTGTCGAAAAGGCAACCCAGACCCGGTACCAGCGGACGGCCGCGAACTGGATCACCAACGGCAACAGCAGCAACGTCGGCGCGCTCTCGGCCATCACCGCGGGCATCACCGGCGCAACCACGCTCGTGACCAAGTACGCGGATCTCACCGGCATGCTGGCCGCTCTGGACCCTGCATACGCGATCGGCGCTTCGTGGCTGATGAGCAATGCAACCCTGGCCAACGGCATCCTGAATATCGTGGACGGCAACCAGCGT
>DATCBR010000248.1:0-2608 GCA_036511765.1 Acidobacteriaceae bacterium
TGGACCGCATCTCCGAGGTGCTGGCCAAGGCGCCGGGAACGGAGCTGACGATCGAGGCGCTGACACAGCATGGCCTGCTGCGCAAGAAGAACGGCCTGGTGAAGGTGTTGAACAACGGCACGCTGTCCGGACCGGTGACCATCCATGCGCACAAGTTTTCCAAGACCGCGCAGGAGGCCATTGAAAAGGCAGGCGGCAAGGCAGTCCTGATTGGCGGCGCGGCAGCTTAGTGCTGAACTACCGCTGGGCATCTGCCGTATAGCAAAGCATCCAGAGTTTCCGCTAGGATTGTGGTCTCCGATTGAGTTTCAAAGCGCGAGGATCAGACACGCGCCGAACAAGAGGTTTCTGATGTTCGAGAAGATCGCCAACATCTTTCGTATTCCCGACCTGCGCAAGCGTGTGCTGTTCACGCTGGGACTGCTGGCGGTCTATCGCCTGGGCGCGTTCATCCCTACTCCGGGCGTCAACTCGACAGCGCTGGCACAGTTCTTCAACAACAATTCCAGTTCGGCGCTGGGGCTGATGGATCTGTTCACCGGCGGCAACCTGCGCAGACTGACCATCTTCGCGCTGGGCATTATGCCGTACATCACCGCGTCGATCATCTTCCAACTGCTCACCGTGATCTATGAGCCGCTGGCCAAGCTGCAGAAAGAGGGCGAGCTGGGGCGGCGCAAGATTACGCAATGGACGCGGTATGTGACGGTGCTGCTGGGCGTGATCCAGGCGTTCTTCATCTCCTTGACGTTGAGCAGCCCGTCGGCCAACATGGCCAATATCCCGCGCGGCTACTTCATTCCGCTGTGCGTCATCACGCTTTCCGCCGGGACGGCATTCATCATGTGGCTGGGCGAGCAGATCACGGAGCGCGGCATCGGCAACGGTATGTCGCTGCTGATCTTCACTGGAATCGTGGTGGGCCTGCCGCGCGGCATCGCTGACCTCTACCAGAAGGTGCGCGACAATGCCTGGGGCCCGCTGACGCTCCCCGGCATCCTGCTCCTGCTGGCTGCCATGGTCGCGATCGTGGGCTTCATCGTATGGGTGGAGCGGTCGGAGCGGCGCATCCAGGTGCAGTACGCGAAGCGCATCGTGGGCCGCAAGATGATGGGCGGCCAGTCCACGCATCTGCCGTTGAAGGTGAACTCGGGCGGTGTAATGCCGATCATCTTCGCCAGCTCCATCCTTTCGGTGCCGCTGCTGCTGACGGGGCACAGCTTTTTCGGCAGCGCGAAGATCGAGGACACCGCTTTCTTCGGGCCTATTCTGCGCGCCATTGCCCCCGGTGAGCCCTGGTATGTGCTGCTGAACACCGTCGCGATCATCTTCTTTGCCTACTTCTATATCTCCATCGTCTTCCGTCCGGACGATATCGCCGACAATATGCGCAAGTACGGCGGCTTTATTCCTGGTATCCGCCCGGGCCGGCGCACATCGGACTTCATCAATGACGTGCTGACTCGGATCACATTGGTTGGCGCCATCTATTTGGTTGTTGTGCAGCTGATTCCGACGCTCCTGATCAGCGGCGTACATCTGAACCATCTCTGGCTGATCGGCGGCCTATTTGATCGGCTGCCAACGGTCTTTACGCAGGGCCTGGGCGTGAACTTTTACTTCGGCGGCACCAGCTTGCTGATCGTTGTGGGCGTGGCCATGGATACCGTGCAGCAGGTGGAGTCGCAGCTGATCATGCGGCACTATGAAGGCTTCTCGCCCAAGAGTGGCCGCATCCGCGGACGGCGGAGCTGGTAGGCGAGACGACATTGAGCGCTGATGCCGCAGCCAACGCGGGACATGCAGAGAACTTTGTTCCCGGTCCTGTCCTGCTGCTGGGCGCGCCCGGCGTAGGCAAAGGCACGCAGGCCAAGCGGCTGATGGCGGAGTACGGTATCCCTCAGATCTCTACCGGCGACATCCTGCGCGCGATCAAAAGCGACCCGAAAAAGACACATACGCCCGAAGGCGCCGAGGCCCGGCGGCTGATGGACCAGGGTCTGCTGGTGCCGGACGAGATCGTGAACCAGCTGGTGGCGGACCGCCTGTGCGAGCCGGATACAGGGCGCGGCTATATTCTGGATGGCTTTCCGCGCACACTGCCGCAGGCCCACTGGCTGGACGAGCATCTGGTCTCCGAATGCAGCGGCCATGCGCTGGTGGCGCCGGTGGTAGCGATCTCAATTGTGGTGGAGTACAAGCACCTGCTGCAGCGCATCACCGGCCGCAGGATCTCCGCCTCCGGGCGGATCTACAACATCTATTTCGACCCGCCGAAGGTGGAGGGCATCTGCGATGCGGACGGTTCCGCGCTGACGCAGCGGCCGGACGATACCGAGGCGGTCTTCGCCGAGCGGATGCGGACATTCAAGGAACAGACCGCTCCGGTAGTCGAGCACTATCACACCGCGGGAAGGTTCGAAGAGATCAATGGAGACCAGCCGGTGGAGGCTGTCACGGCTGCGATCGATGCAGCGCTGCACCGGATGCGGCGCGCGTAACATCCAAGATTTGCGGGCGCGAGATTTGTTTTCGAGCCGTGCGGAAATTTAGAACAACGATGCCAGTCTTCATCAAAACCGCCGCTGAGATCGAGAAGATGCGCCGC
>DATCBR010000249.1:0-8505 GCA_036511765.1 Acidobacteriaceae bacterium
TCTACAGCGGACCTCTATTTGCAGCATCGGACGCTCAACGGGATTGATGGCATCACCTTCCTCAATGGTGTGCTCTACGTCAACAACGTGTTCTTCAACAAGCTCTACCGCATCCCGGTAGATGCTTCCGGCAAGCCCGGCACACCCGTCGACATCTGGATGGACCAGCCGGTGCGCGGCCCGGACGGCATGCGTGCTGCCAACGGCAAGCTGTTTCTCGCCGAGAACGGGAGCGGCATCGTCTCCGCCCTCACCATCGATGGAGACAAGGCGCACGTGGCTGTAATCAAAGACGGACTCAAGACGCCCACCGGGATCGAACCGGCAGGCGATACGCTCTGGTTCACCGAGCGCGCGATCGGCAAGGCTGAGTCAGTCCCCATGCCGAAGTAGCTCGCATCATCATCCGCGAATCGCGCGGCTAAGTAGTTAGAGAAACGTCCGGCTGCTATCTGCGGCGGCCCTATCGGCAACGACCCGCAGCGTCTTTCCCAACCAGACACGCGTCGTCCAGATACGTCACCCCGCCGAACTGCTGATACTCCAGCACCGTCTTTACCCCACCCGGCCCGGGCTGCGACTGCATCGTCTTGTGGGTCGGCTCGGTCACTGCGTCGCCTCCCGCCATCGCCTCACGCAGCACCCGCCCCGTTAGCTTGCCTGTCGAAGGCATTGCCACACCGATGATCTGCGCCAGCGTCGCTGCGATGTCGATGTTGCCAACCGGAGCGCGGTCCACAAATCCAGCCTTAAAATCCGGCCCCATAGCCGCCATGTTGTTCCATGTCTGCTCACGCCCAAAGCCGCCATGGTTGCCCTGCCCCTCCTGCAAGGTGCCATCGGCGATCTGCACCGCGCTCTGCAGATCGCCCGCTGTCAGGTCGAAGTTCTTGAAGACCGCCACGATGGCCGGCCGCGGCACAGCGCTGCTGCCAACCAATCCCACCGAACTCATCGGCAGCGCCGCCGGACACTCCGCGGCCCCCGTGCAAAACTTGTCATCCACAAAGATCCCGCCCACATAATCGAGCTGCGCCAGCACATCGATTGTCTGCCGCACCAGCGCGCGGTCGCCATCCGGCACATAGATCGCGTCCGATCCGCCATTGGACGCGACAATCAGCTTCGCGTCCGCCCCGTCGATCCGCTTCACCGTCTCGCCCAGCAGCGCGCTCCCGGTAGCGGGATACTGCGCCTTGTCTCCGCCGATCGTCACCTCCGCGTAGACTGACGGCCCCGCTATCGCGCGTACCGCCGGGTCGAACACCCGCATGTGTTCGCGCACCGCAAGGTCGATGGCCAGGAAGCCCGTCGGCAGCGTGCCCGCCGGCTCAGGCTTCTCCTTCGCCGCATCGTAGGTCATCAGCGCAGAGACCTCCGCCGTCTGCGTGCCGTCCGCCGCAATCTCGCGCCGGCTGATCGTCGCAAAGCCGTGGTCGGAGGTCACAAACACGTCCGTCTCCGCCTTGACCGCCGGATGCGCGTCCAGCCAGTCGAGGAGCTGTTGCAGACAATGGTCGGCGTTGCGCAGCCCGCGCCGCGACGTCTCGCCGTTGATCCCCGGCTTCAGACTCTGCAGGCTGTCACCCTCATTGTGCTGGCTCCCATCGGGGTCGCGCGACCAGAAAAGCAGCGCAAACGGCTTTGACTCTGCCGCGAACTGCGGCAGCAACACCTTCGTCGTCACCTCGGCAAACCACTGCTCCTGCACGCGATTCGCATCGCGCGTGCCCGAAGTCTGCGCGTCTCCGGTAAAGCCGTTATTCCAAGGCGAACTCTCGCCAAAGCCGTTGGAGCGCAGCGGCGCCTCCTCCGGCAACCCGGCCTCGCGCAGTGCATCGACCACATCTTCCGTCAGCGGAAGGCCCGCAGACTGTCCCGTCGAATCATCCACTACGATTGCGCCGTGCGCGCTCAGCAGACCTGTCTGCTCCCAGCCCACGCGCTCCATCTGCTGGATCGCCGTCGGCCCAATCTTTCCCACCGACGCTACGTTGAAGCCCGCATCGTGCGCCACGGACAGCAGCGTGCGTTCCCCCAGATAATTTCCCCCGAATGCGGAATTCATGTCTGCCAGGATCTCGTCGTTCTCCAGAAACGGCGTCACACTCCCATTGGCGGTGGCAACGTCCGGCTTCGCCAGCCACACACCCGGATACAGGGTATTGGCGTAGTCGCCCGTATCCCCCAGTCCATGCCCCGTCGCAATCGCAGAGGCGTTCGCCGTGGTAAACGTCGGAAACACCGAATGGCTGTTCTCAAAGTCCACTCCCGCAGTCCGCACCTTCATCAGCGCCGGCGTGTCCTTTGCATTCACCGATCCGCGTCGCAACCCGTCAGCCACAAAGATGATGACATTATGCCGGTGCTGCGGCGTCTGCTGGCCAACAGCAGATAGAACGCCGCAGGCAAAGACGGTGGTCAGGCTGGCCGCGTAGAGTCTGCGTGTTTGGAACATCATACGAAGATAGTACCCAACGCATGTCACAGAGAGGTCACACCGGCCTGACGCTTATGGAAGACTCAATGCGGCGAGGGTGCCGGAGCCGCTTGCGACTTGGCCTTCTCGGTATCTTCGGCCTGGGCCTGGGCGAGCAGCGGCGCCTCCGGCTCCTCGACTCCAGTAGGAATTGCGCTCAGCTTCGGCAGGTCGTCCTGCACCTGCGCCAGCCGCTTCTTGTTCTTGTCACCCTGCAGATACTTCACCTTGCTCAGGTCAGAGAAGTAGGCCACCAGGTCGCGCTTGATGCCGAACGGAATCGGCGACGCCGGATCCAGCGTCATCTCGTGCAGCAGGTCCGCATAGGCATAGTCTTCCAGCGGATAGGTGCCGGGATAGACGTGGTCGCCGGTGTCCAGATCGTCGTTGGGGATATTGCCGGAGCGGCTGGCAGCGGCCAGCGTCTGCCGCAGAACATCCGCCGTCTTCAGCACGGAGCGAACATAGCTATCTTCCGCAGCACTGTCCGGCGGATGGATCTTGAGGTCGCCAAGCTTGCCGAACGGCGGCACTAAAAAGATGATGCCCGCAATAACATGTGTGCCGAATCCCGGATGCGTGCGGTACTGGTCCCATCTCTCACTGGCCGCCGTCTTCGCCACCAGCGCATTGAACTGGTCCATCTCCGCGCCTGACGGATCTGGTGGCATGCGCTTCGCATACAGCAGCGTCTCCGCGTAGGCGACGGTGGGCAGCAGCTTCCGCACGGAGAAACGATAGCCCTTCATGCTTGGCCGGTGCTGCCGCATCACCTTGTTCAGGTGCAGGCCATAGGTCTCATAAAACGCCTTCCCCAGCAGCGCTACGGGGACATCGAATCCGGCACGGTTCATGTACCGTTCCGGCGCCAGACGATGCTTCACAATCTCATTCACGTCAAACGCGAACTCCGCCTGCACATGCTGGCGCGGCCCTTCCGCATAGTTCACATTGGGGCCAAACTTTGCCGCGAGGTCGGGAAAATCCGCGGCCACCGCCTTGTTGACCGCATCGGGATGGCCGATCGTATCGCCGTAGTAGTGCACCAGCGCGCCGATGGCGAACGCCGTCTCATCCGCGGTCTTCGCATTGCGAAACAGCGACCGGATGAAGTCCCCCGTGCGGACATAGTGCAGCAGGTCGCTCAGCAACTCTTTGCCGAACGGGTAGTAGCCCATGTCCTGGATCACGCACCCGCCGTAGGCATAGGCGCGCGCCTCGCGCAACTGCGCGGCGGTAAGACCGGGATAGCGCGCGAGCAGCAGTGGCTGGATGGAATCCGCCCACAGGAAGTCGACCATCCCCTCATGCGTCAGGACGGAATACGCGCCGGCGGGGCGCGGACCTGCCAGTACCAAGAAGAGAACAAGAATCGATGCGAACCACTTCCTTCGATGTTCCAACCAGGTTCTCCCGTCGTGCGAATTGGCTGGAATCCTTAAGAGCCGTGTTCGCGTGCCGCTCCTTTTAAGATGCCGGGTTGCCTGCGCGCGTCCGTGTTTTTTCATGCAGCATGAAAAACGGACATGACACTCTTCCCGCCACGTGCCTACAGGCGGCAGATGAGCAGTTCGCGCTCGTAGATCATCTCGGCGGGCAGATGGTCATGCAGCTCGATGAACAACTCCTCATGGCCCATCACCTCGCGGCGCCACGCAGCAGGGTCAACCAGTTGCAGCTCTTCGAACCGCGCGCGCAGCTCATGGTCGGGCATATCCAGGCCCGCCCATTGGATGTCGTCAAAGTACGGCGTCCACCCGATGGAGGTCTCCTTGCCCTGCGCGCGCCCGCGCACGCGGTCGACGATCCACTTCAGCACCCGCATGTTCTGCGAGAAGCCCGGCCACAGGAACTTGCCCCCCTCGTCCTTGCGGAACCAGTTGACGTGGAAGATGCGCGGCGTGGATGCGAGCGTACGCTGCATCTTGATCCAGTGCCGGAAGTAGTCGCCCATGTGGTAGCCGCAGAAGGGCAGCATGGCCATGGGATCACGCCGGACCTTGCCGACCGCCGCAGCAGCCGCAGCGGTGGTCTCTGAGCCCATGGTCGCTCCGGCGTAGACGCCGCTCGACCAGTTGAAGGCCTGGTACACCAGCGGAATCGTGGACGCGCGGCGGCCCCCGAAGATGATGGCCGCGATCGGCACCCCGTCCGGCGACTCCCAATCGGGATCGATCGAAGGACACTGCGCGGCAGGCGCGGTAAAGCGGCCATTGGGATGCGCGGCCGGCGTCTTCTTCTCCGCCGTCTGGTCTTTGGCGAACCACGGATTGCCGCGCCAGTCGATCAGCTGCGCAGGCGGTTCGTCCGTCATGCCCTCCCACCACACGCCGCCGTCGGGCTTGCCATCTTTGCCCACAGTCAGCGCGACGTTGGTGAAGATGGTGTTCTTCTTGAGCGTCGCCATCGCGTTGGGGTTGGTCTTTCCGCTGGTGCCCGGCGCGACCCCAAAGAAGCCCGACTCAGGATTGATGGCGCGCAGGTGCCCTTCCGCATCCGGCTTGATCCAGGCGATATCATCGCCGACGGTGTGGATCTTCCAGCCTTCAAAACCCTTGGGCGGAATCATCATGGCGAAGTTCGTCTTGCCGCAGGCGGATGGGAAGGCAGCGGCAACATACGTCTTCTCTGTCTTGCCGTTCGCGTCCGCCGGAGATTCCACACCGAGGATCAGCATGTGCTCCGCCATCCAGCCTTCGTCGCGCGCGATGTTGGAGGCGATGCGCAGCGCGAAGCACTTCTTGCCCAGCAGCGCATTCCCGCCATAGCCCGATCCGTACGACCAGATCTCGCGCGTCTCCGGAAAGTGCACAATGTACTTCTCGTCATTGCACGGCCAGGACACGTCCTTTTCGCCCGGCTCAAGCGGCGCGCCCACCGAGTGCATGCACGGCACCACGCGCTTCTCGTCTTTATCGATCTCGGCAAACACAGGTTTGCCAATGCGCGCCATGATGCGCATGTTGACCACCGCATAGGCCGAGTCCGTCAGTTGCACGCCAATCTGCGACATGGGCGAACCCACCGGCCCCATCGAAAACGGCAGCACGTACATCGTGCGGCCCCGCATGCAGCCCTTGAAGATCTGCTTCAGCTTGCGGCGCATCTCGAACGGCGCCATCCAGTTGTTCGTCGGGCCTGCGTTGTCTTTGGAGAGCGAGCAGATGAACGTGCGGTCTTCCACCCGCGCCACATCATTGGGCGAGGAGCGCGCGTAGAAACAGCCCGGCCACTTCTCCTCATCCAGCGGCAGAAACGTGCCCGCCTCCACCAGCAGGTCGCACAGCCGCTCATACTCGGTCTGCGATCCGTCGATCCAGTGGATGGACGCCGGCTGGGTCAGCTCCGCCATCTTCTCGACCCAGCGGACCAGGTGTTTGTTGGTTGTCGGTGGCTGTTCTGGGCGTGGTGTTCGTTTGGTCGGCATACCGGTGCTACAAGTCTTTGCGCTGCGCCGCGAAAGTGTCAACTGCTGCGGGCGATAAGCGGTCGCAGTTCTGGCATTAAGTCCCTATCGCCAGCTCAACGCCGTCAACCCCAAAGCCTCTATTGTGGCTTCACCGTCAACTTCGCCGGCGGCCCGCCAGCCGCTGCCTCAATGCCAACACCCTCCAACGCGCCCTCGCTCAGCTCCAGCGGAAGCTGCTGCTGGGAGCGGCCATAGCTGTCATACGCACGCACGATGCGTTGCACCAGCTGATGCCGCACCACATCCACGTCCTCAAAGTGGCAGAAACGGATCCCCTCCACCCCGTCCAGCACACTCATCGCCTCAAACAGGCCCGAGCGCTTCGGATTGGGCAGGTCGATCTGCGTCAGGTCGCCTGTGATCACCGCCTTCGACCCATTCCCCATGCGCGTCAGAAACATCTTCATCTGCTCGTTGGTGGTGTTCTGCGCCTCGTCCATGATGATGAACGCCTCATTCAGCGTTCGCCCGCGCATAAACGCCAGCGGCGCCACCTCGATCACGTTCGTCTCCAGCATCTTGTCCACCTTCGCCGGATCGAGCAGGTCATACAGCGCGTCATACAGCGGCCGCAGATACGGATCGACCTTCTCCTGCAAACTTCCCGGCAGGAATCCCAGCCGCTCCCCGGCCTCCACCGCCGGCCGCACCAGGATGATCCGGCTCACGCGCTTGGCCATCAGCGCCGACACCGCCATCGCCACCGCCAGGTACGTCTTGCCTGTGCCCGCCGGCCCCAGGCCAAAGATCATGTCGCTCTGCTCGATCGCCTCGACATACTTCCTCTGGTTCGGCGAGCGCGGCTGCACCATGCGCTTCACACCCGTCGACCGCTGCCGCCCCGAATCCACCAGAGCCTTCAGCGTCACCGCCGGGTCGGCGATCACCAGCTTCAGCATCCCCTTCAGTTCGCCGTTCTGCAGCGTCACCCCGCCACGCCGCAGCGCCTCATAGTCCGTGAAGATGCGCTCCACCTGCGCCACCCCGGCCTCGTTGCCGGTCACCTCAATCGCGTCGCTCCTGAGGTCGATCGTCACCCCAAGCGAGTCTTCCATCAGGCGAAGGTTCTCGTCGCGCGTCCCATACAGGGGCTCAATGCCGGGCGTAATCTCCAGAGATTTTTTGATCAAGCGTTTGTCTGACCTCCGTCAGGATATGCAAGGTTGTGTACTGGCCTATGTTGAGAGAAACAGGAACGGAGTTGTGCAGAGTCTCTTCCGCCCACGCTAATAATTTGGTTTGTCATTCTGAGCGGTACGCGAAGGATCCCCGCGTTTGTTGACTCACCAAATGTCCGTGCCACTGGTCTCGCAGACACGCCACTCCGCCCAGCCCAAAGCGCAGGCTGCGCAGCACGATAGCTTGTCTGGGTATCCGGGACCGGATTGGCGTAGGTTGCCAAATATTCGCCGAAGTTGCGCACAGACTAGAACCCAAGTCCGCATACAGTCAAGTCAATTTTTGGATGATTACCGTGCCCCGCAAGATGCACCGCGCCCTCGCGCCTTCCCAGGTTGTGCGATAGTCCCCGCGTGCAGCTCCGGAATCGCCTCACAGCGCACTCAGTGTTTCTGGGCCTCAACATATGCCTTCAGTACCGCATTCATGCGTGTAAGATGCCCCTTTCCCCTCGCCTTGAACCACTTCACCACATCGGTGTCGAGGCGGAGATGCACAGAAGTTTTTTCTCCCGGCATCACGACACGAGCGCGATTCCAGAACTCCGCGCCAAGAGACTCTGCTTCCGGCGCATCGGGGCTCGTCTTGTCCTCACCCCGCTCGCGCATCGTCCTTATCTGGCTAAGGGAACGTCGCACGATGGTAGATTTCTCTTTCATCCCGGCTCGCTTTCTGGGCGCTGATAATCCGTATGAGGTTCTCGCTGCGCCGGTAAACACCACCCGATAGACGTCTGCATCGACCCTGCCGAGTGCAATGAAGCGGACCTCGCCGTAGTCTTCCCGGTCGTCAACGCGCTCCAAAATCGCATTGGAAAACATCTCGGCAGCCGTCAGAAATGAGACGCGATGTTTGTCGAGGTTGGATTTGGCTTTCTCTTCATCCCACTCGAATTCGAGCTCCACGCATCACACCATCCACTCAATATAATACACAATTGTGTACACGTCAAACCGCCGTATCCGCGTGACCCCTCATTCTCCGTCGGCCCGGATTACTCCTGCGATATACCGACCGGAAACTAAGGCTGCGAATTGCAGCAACCACGAAACTGCATCCGCGATCTTCTTGCCCTGCGTATTACTCCTGTAACATGCTCTCTTCGATGAAAACTCTCCTCAGCCGCTGCCTCTTCTTCGCTCCCGTTCTATCACTCGCGGCGGCACACTCTACCAGCGCCCAAACTCCCGCTCCCGCGTCCTCCTTTGAAGTCGCCTCGGTGCGCCTGAGCAATACCGATCCAGTTCCATTTACCGCCGACAACGAGCCTTTGAGCGGCTTCCCGAACAACCGTTTCTACGCGCGCAATCTCCCGCTCAAACTCACCCTCGGTATCGCCTTCGGCGTCGACCAGCCCTCCTACATCGAGGGCGGCCCG
>DATCBR010000250.1:0-3853 GCA_036511765.1 Acidobacteriaceae bacterium
CGCCGATCGCGCAGCTGGTGAACATCGGCACGCAGCTGACGGAGGCGATGGCCGGACTGGATCGTACGACGGAGATCCTGAGCGAGATGGAAGAGGACGCCTCGCCGGAGCGCACGGTTGCGCTGGGAACGATCCACGGCGATGTGGCGTTCGAGGATGTGGTCTTCGAGTACGAGAAGGGCAAGCCGGTGCTGCACGGCATCAGCTTTGAGTCGAAGCCGGGGACGGTCACGGCGCTTGTAGGCTCTTCGGGCTCCGGCAAGTCGACGATCATCAGTTTGGTCTGCGCCTTCCATACGGCGACGGAGGGCCGTGTTTTAGTAGATGGTTTGGACCTCGCCACAGTACGGCTCTCGAGCTACCGGGAACAACTGGGCGTCGTACTCCAGGAGACGTTCCTCTTCGACGGGACTATCCGTGAGAATGTGCTCTTTTCGCGGCCAGACGCGACGGAGGAGCAGTGGATGGAGGCCTGCCACATCTCTCGCGTGGACGAGTTCGCGGAAAAGTTTGCCGAAGGCTATGACACCATCGTTGGCGAGCGCGGCGTCAAGCTCTCCGGCGGCCAGCGCCAGCGCATCTCGATCGCGCGAGCGATCCTCGCGGACCCGCGCATCCTGATTCTTGATGAGGCGACCAGCTCGCTTGATTCTGAATCCGAGGCGATGATCCAGGCTGGCCTCGGCTTCCTGATGAAAGGGCGCACGACGTTTGTGATCGCACATCGGCTCTCGACCATACGCCGCGCGGACCAGATCCTTGTCATCGAAGGCGGTCTTATCCTGGAGCGCGGCACGCATGAGTCCCTCTATCAGCTGGGCGGGAGGTACTACGACCTCTACACGCGCCAGCATGGCCTGGAGACCAATCTCTTCCTCGCGCCGGGTGAAGGCGACAGGATTGAGGAAGAAACCGCCGCGAGTTGATGGCTAAGAGACCGTCACCACGCCTAGCTGCGTCAGCAGGAAGGCGTAGTCGAAGGCAGTCTCCTTCAGGTAGTCATAGCGGCCGGAGGCGCCGCCGTGTCCAGCATCCATATTGATGTGCAGCAGCAGCGGCGCAGTGTCGGTCTTGATGGTGCGCAGCCTGGCGAGGTATTTTGCCGGCTCCCAGTACATCACCTGCGAGTCGTTGAGGCTGGTCTTGACCAGCATCGCCGGCAGCGGCTTGCCCGCCAGTACATCGAGATTGTCATATGGGGAATAGCTGAGCATCTTTTTGAATGCGGCAGGCTCATTGGGATTGCCCCACTCCTCATATTCCGCGATGGTCAGCGGCAGCGAAGCATCCAGCATGGTGTTCATGATATCGACGAAAGGCACATGCGAGAGTACGACGCGGAAGAGTGGCGGCTTGCCGGCCTGCGCGGAGAGGTTCACGACCGCGCCCATCAGCAGACCACCGGC
This sequence comes from Acidobacteriaceae bacterium, assembly GCA_036511765.1. Lineage (GTDB taxonomy): Bacteria > Acidobacteriota > Terriglobia > Terriglobales > Acidobacteriaceae > Edaphobacter. The sequence continues at coordinate 1,407 of DATCBR010000250.1, forward strand.
GGAGCCGCCTTCGATGGCCACGCGAGCCGGGTCGCCATAATAACGCGCAGTCAGCGCCTCAGTGGCTGCGATAAAGTCCGTGAAGGTGTTGCGCTTGGCGGCCATCTTGCCGGCATCGTGCCATGCGTCCCCCAGTTCACCTCCGCCGCGGATATGCGCGTAGGCCATTACTACGCCGCGGTCGAGCAGTGAGAGCCGGGAAGGCGAGAAGCCCAGCGGCAGCGGGTAGCCATACGACCCGTAGCCATAGACGTAGAGCGGGTTCTTCGCGTCACGATGGAAGAGATCGCGGCGGTAGACGATCGAGACTGGAACAGGGATGGTCTTTGTAGGATCGGCGGCAGGTGGGTTTTCGACATGCGGGCCGGGCGCATCGCCGAGCGGCGCGTCGATCCAAATGCGCTCGGAGGCATACTGTGCGGGGTCAAAGCCGCCGGGCACCTCCTGCTGCTTCAGGAGCTTCGACTCACCGATGGGCACATCGGAGTCGGCGCGCGACATGTTATAGGCGTAAACCGAAGCGGGCGAGACAAGCGACTGATAGCTGTAGCGCCAGGTGTCTGTGTTGAAGATGCGATTGACGTGGGAAGAGGCGGTATAAGCAGGCTCGGGAAAGGTGATCTCGATGGGTGCCTGGAAAGCTGGTGATAGAGAAGCAGATCCCTCCCCCTTCGACTCTCTACGCTCGCTCAGCGTGCGGGATGACAAATTATTTACAAAGCGCAGCACCTCCAGCGTGGGCAGGCCCAGCTTCAGGCGCGTGGCGACCGCGAAGTTCTGGAAGAGATCGAGGTCTTCCAAGGGATGGCTGAGATCGAGTGGGACCAGCTCCGCCCAGTGTTCCCGGCCGGGCGTTGCCACTGGCGCAGTCACAACACGGAAGTTCTTGCCGGCGTCATTGGTGCGGATGAAGAAGATGCCGTCGCGGTGGGAAGGATAGTACTCCTGGTCGTCGATACGCGGCGCTATGAGAGTGAACTCGCCGGTGGGAGTGCCAGTGGAGAGAAAGCGATATTCGTTCGTCGTATGGCTGCCGGCCTCGATCATCAGGTAACGGCCATCGCGTGTGCGGCCGATGCCGATGTTGAAGCGCTCGTCTTCCTCATGCATCATCAAGGAATCATCCGTTGCCGTCGCACCGAGGGTATGGCGGAAGATGCGGTCTTGACGCTTGGTGGTCTCATCTTCGGTGGAGTAGAAGAGCGTGTGCGAGTCCGCGGCCCAGGCAAGCGAGCCGACTCGCGTGGCGGTGTCCGGCAGGTCGGTCATGGTCCGAAGGTCGCGGATGTGCAGCGTGTACTGGCGGAAGCCAGTGGGGTCCGTGGTGTAGGCCAGCAGGTGGCCGTCCGGCGAGATGGCCATGGAGCCGAGCGACATGAAAGGCTTGCCCTCGGCGAGCAGGTTCACGTCCAGGATGATCTGTTCCGGCTGGGCGGGGTCGAAGGGCGAATTCAGATCGGCATCGCTCGCGGCCCGGCGGCAGTGGATGGCGTACTGGCTGCCTTCCACGGTCCGCGTGGAATAGAACCAGCTGCCCATGCGGTATGGCACGCTCTCGTCGGTCTCCTTGATATGCGAGAGCATCTCGTCATACAGCTTCTTCTGCAGATGCGTCGTTGGGGCCATTGCGGCGGTGGTCCACGCGTTCTCTGCCTCAAGATATGCGAGGACTTCGGGCGACTCCTTGTCGCGCATCCAGCGGTAATCATCCTGCAGAGTTATGCCGTGCAGGGTCGTAGGCGTGGGCTCGCGGCGGGCCACCGGTGGCCGGACGGACTGCGTGGTAGCGGCAAGTTCGCCAGGTGCAGTTGTAGAAGGCATTTGTGTCCTGTCTGAGGGGTGTTTGCTGCGCGATTACCGGCGCGGAGTTGAAAGGAATATAAGATTTGCGAGTTCTTGAGGTCCAGGCATAGGATAACGCTCCAGAAAAGGAGTGCCGAACCGGAGGCTGCAAAAGCACACAGCCTCGCAAGCGAAGTAGGGCACCTAATGAATAGCACCGGCGAGAAAAAGCTCCACTCCCGGCGGTGCAATGAAGGAACAATGCGAGGTCAAGGCCAATGAATGTGAAGGCAATGGGAGCAGTGCTGGCAATGGCGGGAGCGGCAATGATGCCCCCCATGACAATGGCGCAGATGGATCCAAATGCAAATGCTGGTGCGATGCAGGCCCCTGGCTCCCAGACGCAAGCCGGCGATGTCTATCGAGCGCCTGGGACTACGCCGAGTACGAATCCGCGCGCCGGGGACAACCGGCCGGCCTCCATGCGCGATTCCCTGGGCGCGCCGGGCCAGAATGGTCAGCAGATCCTCGATAAGCAGTTTGTGCGCTCGGCAGTGGAAGAGAGTCTGGCGGATGTGAAGCTGGGAACGCTGGCTGCGGAAAAGGGCGGCCCGCAGGTGAAGGAGTTGGCCCAGAGGATGGTGGACGACCACATACAGATGACG
>DATCBR010000251.1:0-5768 GCA_036511765.1 Acidobacteriaceae bacterium
TTCCGCAGGGCACATCCCAATCCACTACGGGTGATTGCAGTCCCATAATCAATGGCAATGGGAACACGAATATTTGCCCTCACTCTGCGGTTTCTATCTCTCCTGAACAGGCCAGTGCGATCAGGGATTACCTGAAGATAAGAAAGATGTCGGGGAAGGTTTGGGTTGGTTACGAATACGCCGCCCCTCAAGGAAAACAGGTAGCGGATGCGCTTGTCTGGGCGCTCCGAGGTGCGGGCATTACAGCGGACGACCCAACGGGATCAATGATGCTTTCAGGATGCGATCCGGGCAAACAATATCCAGGATTGGCGTTTGACTGTGTAAATGACGGAAACAAAGATTTAGCTGCGGCGATAGCGTATGCACTCGTAGACGCCAAGGTTGTGTCAGCACCCGTGAATGCTGCTGGGGCGTTCGCGAGTCAAAATTCCGGCACGTTGGGAATCATTATCCGCAGACCTTAGCTGCATTGCGATTGTTCTCAGCTCACGATCGGTTTGCCCAGCGAGACCACCTCGCGTCCCGCCGTCGCGTTCAAAATCTCCAGAAACGCCACGAGCAGTGCGTCCACGCCCGTTGCAAGGCCGAGCCAGCCGCCCATCTTGCCCGTCGGATGGCCGAAGTCCCCAGCAGCCAGCAGGAAGAACGTAATGGTCAGCAGCAGAAAGATGCTCCAAACCGCTTTGCTCAGCCGGAAGCTGACAATCCACAGCAGCCCGGTGAAGACGCCCCACATCATCAGCACCGCACCCCCAGCCACGGCGGGCGGGGCCTTCAGCCAGCCCGCGCCGACCGACCACTGCAGCAGCGCGAACCACCACCAGAACAGGCCATAGGAGGTGAAGGCGACCATGCCAAAGGTGTTGCCGGCGCGGAACTCAAGGATGCCTGCGATGATCTGCGCGACCCCGCCGTAGGCAAACGCCAGCGGCACAATGGCGGCGACTGCCTCATGCGGCAGCAGCCCCGCATTAACCGCGCTGAGGACCACTGTAGTGAGGCCGAAGCCGGCGAGGCCGAGCGGGGCGGGGTTGGCGAGCTTGATTGCGGGGACAGAGTTGGGCAAATCGGGCATCCAAACGACTCCTGTGAGATGGGCTGAAAAGCGCGCACCCATCATACGCAGGCAAATGCCGGGAGGAATACCGTCCGCGCAGGAAATTTACGTAGAGACGCTCTGGAAATAAAACTACGCCGCCAAAAACAATGGGCGCCTCGCGGACGCCCCTGTTGCTTTCTACTGCGATTAGGTTTCGGCCCTACATCGCGTCGACTATCTCGCATCGACTACCTAGCATCGATGGGCGACGCCAGATTCTCCATACCGCCCGGTCCGCCTGGGCGTCCACGCCACCGTCCTCCGCCAGGAGCGGGCGATGCATTCGTGCCCGATCCACTGGCCGGGGCCGCACCCTGGGCCGGCGGCGCGGGCCGCTCATGCAGCTTGGTCCATTGGTCGGGCGTCAGCACGCCGCGGATATTGAGCAGCATCTTGGCGTTCGCCTTCTCCAGGTCGCCGCGGGCGTTCGCCACCTTGTCGATCTGCGCGGAGGCCTTCGCCTCGTCCACCGGGTTGGCGTCCATCAGCGGTCCCAGCATCACCTGCTGCTTCTCAAGATTGGCGCGCAGATCAATCAGTTGCAGCCGGCTCTGCTGGACGATCTCGTCCATCTTATTCGTCTGGTCCGCCGTGATGGAGAGCCGCTCCACGATGCGGGGATTCTTCCACCACTCGCCGCCGGGCCCCATATGAAAGCCGCCCATCTCCGGCGCGCCGCTTCCAAAATGCTCTGTCGATCCACCACGGAAGCCGCCATGCATCTCCGAGCCATGCGGCATCGCCCCATGCATTCCGCCCGGAGGCATCGTGCGCATCCGGTGTGCGGGTGGCGCAGGCGCCTGCGTTGCGTCTGCAGGGGCGGGAACAGCAGGCTGCGCCGGTGGCTGCTGCGAAAGTGCCAGCGAACTCGATAGCGCAAGCGCGGCGATAGCTAAAGTTGCGGAACGACCGCAGAGAGCCAGCATGGTTAGTACTTCCTTTGGTTGGATTTCTGGACAGAGAGGTCGGTGTTGCCCATCGGGTCGGCCAGCACCTGCATGGAATCCGGGAGCGTTGCCGACGCAGCGCGGTCCACGTCCTCCAGCAGCGCCTCATCGGACTCTGCCGCATACTGCTCGGAGTTCAGCGCGGCGCTCGCGGCCGCTGCCGGCGGCGCAGCCTGGAGCGAACGCCGATGCACCGCCTGTATCGGCAGAAACGCCGCAAGCACCAGGGCCGCCACCGCGACGAAGTACATCGGCCGCAGCGTGGGAGACAGGAACCCGCGCGCCCGGACTGCAATCGGCGCCGCAGTGCGCAGTTGGTCGTCTGCATAGGCCGTGGTCGCGCCGCGAAAGAGAACAATGGCTTCGCGCAACTCGGCCAGCTCGGCCGTGCACTGTTCGCAGGTCAGCAGATGCTCCTCAGCCGGCGTCAGAGCACGGTCAGTGTTCTTTGCGGAGCTTGCCAGCAGCTCGCCAAACTGGGCCTCAGTGAGGTGTCCGGAGGGACGGGGGAATGCAATTGTGTTTGGCTCGGTCTTCATCGTGCCTCCTTTGCGTGGCCCGCGTGGCGTGCGCGGATGACGTGCAATGCGCGGTAGAGATGGCTTTTGACCGTACCCAGTGGCAGGCCGGTGGTCTCAGCGATTTCGGAGATGTCCATCTCTTCCAGAAAACGCAGCAAAAAGATAGTTCTCTGTCGCTCTGAGAGCCCGGCAAGCGTCTCCCAGATGGCGGCGACCTGCTGTTGCGCGATCAGCCGCGATTCGGAGGAAGCTTCCATGGCGGGCACAAACGAGGCCACGTCCGCTACGTCCACTGCATTTGCCGCCAGGTTCTTCCAGAAGCGGAAGCGGCCGGTGCGGGTGTGGTCGCGCGCCAGGTTCAGCGCAATGCGGATGAGCCATGTGCCGACGGCGCAGTCCTCGCGGAAGCTCTCGCGGGCGGTCCACGCGCGCAAAAAGGTCTCCTGCGTCAGGGTCTCGGCGGCGTCCCGGTCGCGCAGTGTGGCCAGCAGGAAGCGGAAGACCCGTGGCTGGTACAGCGCGACGACAGTGTCCAGATCGTCCAGCGGGTTCGTTCGCGCCTCTGTCCCAATCGCCAGCCCGGTTGGGAAGGTACCGATGTTTTCCGTCGCCATGCGTATCCTCGCAGTGCGGAATCTGTTGGTGGGCTGCCTGCTTCGCCGTCCCACTACAAGGACAGACGGGGCCGCCAGCCAGGAAGTCTACGCTTCAGAGAGGAAATTTGCCCCGCCTGCGGTATCCTGCTCAGGCCATGCAATCCGTCAAGGCCATCTACCCCGGCACCTTCGACCCCCTGACCAACGGCCATCTGGACCTCATCGCGCGCGGCTCACGCTTCGTGGACGAGCTGGTGGTCGCCATTCTGCGCAACGCGGACAAGGGCGCCCCGCTGTTCACCGTCGACGAGCGCGTGGAGATGATCCGCGAGGCTGTGGCGGGCCAGGGCTTTAAGAACGTCACCGTCGCAACCTTCGATGGTCTGCTAGTCGACTTTGCCCGCTCCCAGGGGGCGAAAGCGGTGCTGCGCGGCATCCGTGCCATCTCCGACTACGAGTACGAGTTCCAGATGGCCATGATGAACCGCAAGCTCGACCCCGACCTCGAGACCCTCTTCATGATGCCGGCCGAGAAGTACACCTACGTCAGCTCGCGCCTCATCAAAGGCGTCTTCAAACTCGGCGGCGACGTGAGTGCGCTGGTGCCGCCCCTGGTGATGGAGCGGCTGGAGGCGAAGGCGATCGCAAAAGGATAACGGAGCCACCCATGGTAGGATATTCCTACCGGAGGGTCGTGATGGCTGCGCTGATCGAATACCTGACAACCACAAAGATCGGAGAAAAGGGGCAGCTCACCGTCCCCAAGGAGTTCCGCGAGGACCTGGGGTTGGAGACAGGCGCACCGTTTGCCGTCCTGCGTTTGGGCGACGGCCTGGTGCTGCTGCCTGAGCAGAAGCGCTTCAACCTGTTGTGCGAACAGATCACCAATGCCCTCGCAGCAGCAGAAGTTACCCCCCGGTCTGTGCTGGCTACACTCCCCGCGACGCGGCGGCGCATCTTTGAGCGCCGTTACGGCGCAGGCGGAACGAAACGCTCAATCTCCCGACGCCCGCCGAGGCCTGCCGGAGGGTGACTTCCGCCCGCAGGCTCCGCCTGTTCCTCGATTCCAACGTCCTGACCGGCGGCATCGTTGCCCCCTGGGGGCTGGACAAGGCCGTCTTGTCGCTGTGCGCTGCCGGAATCTGCCGCATGGTGCTCGCCGATGTTGTCCGCGAGGAGGTGGAAGAGAACTTGCTGGTCCACGCAGAACGTCTCCCTGCCACACAGGCGCACAAAGTGATCGAAAGCTACCAGCGGCTGATGCAGCTTGCGCGGCCTGAGACGGTATCGGAGCCCACCGTGGCCGATGTTTGGGCGAACATGCACCTGATCCGCCATGCCGCGGACGTGCCGATTTTGCTGTCCGCAATGGCAGCAAGGCCCGATTGGCTGCTGACGAACAATACCAAGCACTTCGCGCCGGCGGTTGCGCAGCGCACCGGACTGCGTGTCGCCACTCCGGCCGAATTCTTCACCACCTTATCGTCCCTGCTCCGGTGAACGCACTGCGCTTTATCTCCCCGCCTGAATCTGCGAAACTGATATCAGCCCTCACACAATCAGGGTCCTTTACGCGCGCCAAAACGCGACGCAGCTAGGAGCAGGAGCATGACCGCAGTGGCGTCCAAAATCTTCACCGACCGCATCAACCGCATCGAAGTCTCGGCCACCATGGCCATCACCGCTGAGGCGCTGAAGATGCAGGCCACCGGCATTGACCTCGCCAACTTCGGCGCGGGCGAGCCGCACTTCTCCACGCCGCGCCACATCAAGGACGCGGCCATCGACGCCATCGAGAAGAACTTCTCGCGTTACACCAACGTCGCCGGCGTGCCTGAGGTGCGCAAGGCCGTGGTCGAGCGCCACGCCGCCGACTTCGCCACCAGCTACACGGTCGAGGAGTGCGTCTTCACCACCGGCGGCAAGCTGGCCATCTTCAACGCCGTCGAAGTGCTGATCGAGCACGGCGATGAGGTCATCGTGCCCGTGCCGTTCTGGGTCTCCTACAAGGACATCATCGAGTTCGCCGGCGGCAAACCGGTCTTCGTCGAGACCTCTGAGGCTGACAACTTCCGCGTCACCGCGAAGATGATCGAGGCGGCGATCACGCCGAAGACCAAGGCGATCATCCTCAACTTCCCGTCGAACCCATCCGGCGCAGTCATCCCGGCTGAAGACATGCACGCCATCGTGCGCCTGGCGCACAAGCTCGGCATCTACGTGCTGCTCGACGAGTGCTACGTCTACCTCGACTACTCCGGCAAGATCTACTCCGGCGCCTCGATCCCCGAAGCGAAGGAGCACGTGCTGGTGCTGGGCTCGCTCTCGAAGACCTACGCCATGACGGGCTGGCGCGCCGGCTTCGCGCTTGGGCCGAAGCCCATCATCGCCGCCATGAGCAAGCTACAGTCACAGTCCACCTCCAACACTGCCAGCGTGGTGCAGAAGGCATCCATCGCCGCACTCGCCGGCTCGCAGGAGTGCGTCGCCGAGATGCGGGCCGATTATGTGAAGCTGCGTGATCGCATGCTCGCCGGCTTCGCGACTATCCCCGGCCTCACCTGCACCATTCCGCAGGGCGCCTTCTATGTCTATCCCAACA
>DATCBR010000252.1:0-3161 GCA_036511765.1 Acidobacteriaceae bacterium
CGCGAATTGATGAGAAGTTTGGTTTTCGCGCAACCATGCGAGTGCTCACCCGTTCGACTCGGCCTTTCGGCCTCGCTCCGGGCAGGCTTGTCACGCACGAATGGGGCGCCCCGAAAAGCGTCGAGAATGCGCCGCGCAATCCCGGCCAAAGCTGCTGGCGCCAGGTCTTTCTCGCGAAGCTGCAGGTAGTCGATATCGCCACGTGCAGCAAGCCGTGAGGCCTGCTCAACAAGTGCGTCTGCGCGCTCAGCCTCAGTCGTGCCAAGCCGTCGGCCGTCTGTGATCGCATAGCGCAGCATAGAAACAGTTTAGGTGCATTCCCGCTGCGGCACAGCAGCGCACCAGAACACTCTCATTCAGCAGAACTTCACTCCCAATATGGTAGGGTCGAAAACAACCAGTGGATTGTTCATTCCTTGCTCTCGTGGTGTCGTCGCGTCCTGAGCCGAATGCAAAAAATACAGAGATTCTGACGCGGCGCGTCAGAATGACGGGATTGAAACAGGATGGCAGAGGCATACGATCTAATCGTGCTGGGCTCGGGGCCGGCGGGCCAACGGGCGGCGATCTACGGCGCGAAGCTGGGCAAACGCGTGGCCGTGGTGGAGATGCGCGAGGTTGTTGGCGGCGCGTGCATCAGCACCGGACGATCCCCTCGAAGACCATGCGCGAGGCTGTGCTGCACCTCTCCGGCTACAACTACAAGTCGATCTACGGCATGAACTACCGCGTGAAGGAAAAGATCACGATGGCGGACCTGGCCTTCCGCGTACAGCATGTGATCAAGACCGAGATCGACGTGACCGAGGCGCAGCTCTCGCGCAACAACATCGACATGCTCGTCGGCGTCGCCAGCTTTGAGGACGCGACGCACATCAAGGTGACGAACTCGCGCGGCGCCAATGTGTATGAGACGCGCAATGTGTTGATCGCTACCGGCACCAAGCCGGCCTGCAGCCCCCGTGTGCCCATCAATGGACGCAGCATCATCAACTCCGACCAGGTGCTGGATCTGCCCAGCCTGCCCAAGACGCTGCTGGTGGTTGGCGGCGGCGTCATCGGCGTGGAGTACACCTGCATGTTCTCGGCGCTCGGCGTGCGTGTCACGCTCATTGAGCGGCGGCCAAGGCTGCTGGAGTTCGCCGACCAGGAGATCGTTGAGGCGCTGAGCTATCACCTGCGCGACACGCGCGTGACCATGCGCCTGAACGAAGAGGTGGAGAGCGTCGAGGAGTTACCGGACGGCACTGTTGTCGCGAACCTCGAGAGCAAAAAGAAGGTCACCGGCGACGCGCTCTTATATGCCGTTGGACGCCAGGGCAATGTAGACGAGCTAAACCTTGGAGCCATCGGCGTTGAGGCTGATAAGCGCGGCCGCATCCCTGTAGACAAGGACTTCCGCACCAAGGTCCCGAATGTCTTCGCCGCTGGTGACGTCATCGGCTTCCCATCTCTCGCGTCGGTCTCCATGGAGCAGGGGCGTATCGCCTCCGCGCGCGCCTTCGGCGATGAGACCATCCTCTCCAACCCCAGCTTCTATCCTTACGGCATCTACACCATTCCCGAGATCAGCTTCATCGGCAAGACTGAAGAGCAACTGACCGAAGAGGATGTGCCCTACGAAGTCGGCGTCGCCTATTATCGCGAGATCGCGCGCGGGCAGATTCGCGGGGACACCGCTGGCCGCCTAAAGCTGATCTTCCACCGCGAGACGCACGCGCTGCTGGGCGTGCACATCATCGGCGAGGGCGCCAGCGAACTGCTGCATATCGGCCAGGCCGTGATGGCGCTGGGCGGCAAGCTCGATTATTTCGTTGATACGGTCTTCAACTATCCAACTCTGGCGGAATGTTATAAAGTGGCCGCGTTCAACGGGCTGAACCGTGTGTCGAAGTTCGAATAGGTAGTGCTATGGCAAAGATTGTCGGAGTGATGCTGTCGGAGCGGGTGCGGGCTGGCCTTGTGGTGGATCATGCGCTGTCAGGCGGCCTGAAGGTATTTCCTGCGCCGAGTGGCAGCGAAGACGACGAGTACGCGCTGGTGGAGATGCCGGCGGAAACCATCGTTGAGACGATGTGCGAGCAGGTGATTGCCGCTGCTGGCCCCGAGCGTGCATTGGCAGCAATCGGTGTGGCAGTCCCCGGATATGTCCGCAACGGCGTGGTGGAAGAGGCGCCGAACCTGCCTCAGCTCAAGGGCGCACGTCTCAGCGAGATGCTGACAGGGCATCTCCGCGAGCGCGGCATCCATACCTCGGTCGCAATCATCAACGATGCCGATGCGCTCGCTGCAGGTCTTGCGGCGCGGATGGGAAAGCTCGACTCGATCCTCCGCGTTTGGACGCTGGGCACCGGTATCGGCTCAGGCCGCTACCCTCTGACCGAGGGCGTGTGGGAGGGCGGCCATACCGTGGTGACGCTGGACAACAAGGAGAACTTCTGTGGCTGTGGCGGGCGCGGACACCTCGAAGGCATCATGGGTCATCGCGCCATGCGGCTGCGGTTTCTGGATATGGAGCCCGAGGAGGTCTTTGAGGCGGCAAAGCACGGCGACGCGCGCTGCCTGGATTTCAAAAAGCTGTGGCACAAGGCGCTGGCTGCCGCCACAGCCAGCTCAGTGCATCTGCGCGGCCCCGGCAAGTTCTTCCTCGCCGGCTTCAACGTGCGCTTTGTTGATATGCCCATGCTGCGGGACTACCTACAGCAGATGGTGAAGATGAGCCCGCTCCAGAGCTATTCGATTGAGATAGTGACGGACGATCAGGAGACCCGCGTCATCGGCGCGGCAGTCAGCGCAGAGCAGTCCAGCGGCTGCTGAAGGCTAACGCAAAAATTGCAGTCCGCTTTCGCCGATCACTTCTGGCATGTCGCGCAGAAGTGAGTGCCTCGCCCCGCAAGCTCAATGCGTTTGATTGGCCTCCCGCAGACTTTGCAGGGCTCACCGGTGCGCTGGTAGACCTTGTGGCGGAGCTGGAAGAAGCCCCGCACGCCATCGGCATCGACGTAATCCGACACCGAAGACCCGCCCAGCTTGATCGCCTGCTTCAGCACTGCGATCAGTGCGGAGCGTAGCTTCTTCAGTTCATCGTAAGACAAGCGCGCAGCCTGCCGCGTGGGGCGGATGCCGGCACAGAACAGCGCCTCGTCGGCGTAGATGTTGCC
>DATCBR010000253.1:0-4015 GCA_036511765.1 Acidobacteriaceae bacterium
TGCTTCGGATTGCGCACCGGCGTGGCGACGGCGATGGTGGACTACGGCATCGGCGAACTGGTGCAAGGCCGAGTGCGCGAAACCGGAGTCACGCCGTTTTACAAATGGTTCGCGCATGACGGCGTGCGCGGGCCGAACATGGCGACGGTCTACAGCGACCAGGGATTTGGGGTGCGCGCGCCGGTTGTGTTCTACAACCGGGCGAACGAGGCGGGCGCGCTGCTGAAGCCGGGCGACTTCGACTGGAAGGCGATCTTCGCGAATGGCGTGCGCTGGCTCCACTCGGGCGGCATCTTCTCGGCGCTGTCGAAGACGACGTCGGAGCTGGTGATTGAGGCGATGAAAGCCGCGAGGGAGGCGGGTGTCGTGACTTCGCTGGACCTGAACTATCGCGAGAAGCTGTGGAAGCCGCAGGGCGGGATCCAACGTGCCCACGAGGTGCTGGGTGCGATCGTGGAGAATGTCGACGTGCTGATCGGCAACGAAGAGGACCTGCAGAAGGGGCTTGGATTCGAGGGGCCGGAGGTTGCGACGAGCGCAAAGTCGGCGAGTTCGAAGCTGGATACGACCGTGTTCCTGGGCATGATGGAGCAGGTGGTCAAGCGATTTCCGAAGACGAAGGTTGTGGCGACTACGCTGCGCGAGGTGCACAACACCAATGCGCACAGTTGGAGCGCGGTGGCCTGGGTGAACGGCGCGTCCGTGCAGGCGCCGACGGCAGAGCTGAAGGTGCTGGACCGCGTGGGCGGCGGCGATGGCTTTGCCGCCGGGTTTATCTACGGACTGCTGAGCGGGGAAGCTCCACAACAGGCGGTGAACCTGGGCTGGGCGCATGGCGCGCTGCTGACGACCTTTCCCGGCGACACGACGATGGCGACGCTGGACCAGGTGAAGCAGTTTGCGGGAGGTGGGTCGGCGAGGATACAGCGGTAGGTTGGCTGAGGGAAAGACAAATGCGGGGTCCCTCGACTCGGCGCTGCGCGCCTCGCTCGGTATGACGGCGTATGACAAAAGCAGATTCCTTCGCATTCGCCGCAAGCGGCGAACGCTGCGGAATGACAAAGGGAGCACAATGGCGAGCGGTTTGTTCGATCTGACAGGCAGGACGGCGGTGGTGGTGGGCGGCACGTCGGGTATTGGTCTGGCGATGGCCGTCGGGTTGGCCGAGGCGGGCGCGGATGTGGTGGCGAGTTCGCGCCGGCAGGAGCAGGTGGATGAGGCCGCTGACCAGATTGAAGCGAAGGGACGCAAGGCGCTGCGGTTGACATCAGATGTGGGCGACCGCGCGACGTTAGAGCGGTTGTGCGATGAGACGCTGAAGGCGTGGGGCAAGGTGGACATCCTGATCAACTGCGCAGGCAAGATCAAACGCGCGCCGACGCTCGATTTCCCGGAGGACATCTGGGACGACATCATGAACACCAACGTGACTGGCACGCTGCGCGCGTGCCAGATCTTCGGCCGGCACATGCTGGAGCGCGGCTACGGGCGCATCATCAACATCGCATCGCTGAACACATTTGTGAGCCTGAAGGAAGTAACGGCGTATGCGTGCTCGAAGGCTGCTGTCGGCGCGCTGACCAAGTCGCTGGCGGTGGAGTGGAGCGCGAAGGGCGTTACGGTGAACGCGATTGCGCCGGGTGTCTTTCGCACGGCACTGAACGCAGAGCTGCTGGATAAGAGCGAGCGCGGCAAAGAGCTGAAGCTGCGCACGCCGATAGGCCGGTTCGGCAAGACAGAGGAGTTGGTGGGCGCGGCTATTTATCTGGCGAGCGATGCGTCGGCGTTTGTGACCGGGGAGATTCTCGTCGTCGATGGCGGCTTCCTGGCGAGTGGAGTGAATCAGTAGGCTCGCGCCGCGCGCGAGCAGGTTCAAGGGACGAGGTTCAGGGTTCGAGGTTCGAGAATGAATGGGCCGACCATAGCATTGAAGCTGGCTGGGCAGGTGATTGGGGCCGGTGGTTCGTTCGTCATTGCAGAGTGGAGGGATGCGGGCGGCATCCGAGTCCTCCGGGCGAGCCCTGGCTGATTGCTCCGCTGCATCTGCACCGCAACGACGATGAGGCCTGGTACGTCCTCGAAGGTAGACTCTGCGTGCAGGTGGGCGAAGAGATTGTTGAAGCGAACGCCGGATCGGCTGTATGTGTGCCGCGCGGAACACCGCATACGTACTGGAACCCCGACGAGGGTCCGGTGCGGTATCTGCTGGTGATGACTGCGAATATCCATGCATTGATCCAGGATATTCACGCGATGAAGGAGCGAACGTCCGGGGCCATGCGGGCGGTCTTCGAGAGCCACGACTCAGAGCTTCTTTAGCGATTCTGCGGAACGATGCCTAGCCACGCAATGCGGCGGTATACTTTCGAGATAACAAGGTCGAGAGCAGAAGTTCACGCGTAGAGCGCGCGGCGAAATTTTGAAGAGAGCCAAGAGGGTGCGGCAATGAGCGAGAATAACGGCCACTACGCCAACGGGAATGGGCATTCCGCCGACGGCAACGGACATGCAGCGAATGGGAATGTTGCGAATGGGAACGGCCATGCGCAAGCGACGGGCGAGTACGCCGTGCCGAAGCCGCGCGCGGAGTGGATCGTCAGTCGAAAGGCCGAGGCCGCGCGCACCGGCGACTGGAACATGAGCCAGATGCACTTCGCGCGCAAGGGGCTGGTGACCGAAGAGATGGCGTATGTTGCGCACCGCGAGAAGCTGAAGGGCGAGTTTGTGCGCGATGAGATTGCCGCGGGGCGGATGATTATCCCAGCGAACATCAACCACACGGAACTGGAGCCGATGGCGATCGGCGTGGGATCGCTGTGCAAGATCAATGCGAACATCGGTAACTCTGCTGTGGTGTCGAATGTGGACGAGGAGCTGCGCAAGCTCCACACGGCGGTGCATTTCGGCGCAGACACGGTGATGGACCTCTCGACCGGCGGCGACATTCCGATGATCCGCGAGCAGATCCTGCGGCATAGCCCTGTGCCGATAGGAACTGTCCCGTTGTATGAGGCGCTGGCGCGGGTGAAGAAGCTCGAGGACCTGAACATCGATCTTTATCTCGAAGTGATTGAGGAGCAGGCGCAGCAGGGCGTGGACTACTTCACCATCCACGCGGGTGTGCTGATCCAGTACGTGCCCATGGTGGCCAAGCGCATCACGGGTATCGTCAGCCGCGGCGGCGCGATTCTGGCGCAGTGGATGACCAGCAACCACAAGCAGAACTTCCTATATGAAAACTTCGACCGCATCACGAAGGTGATGGCGAAGTATGACGTGAGCTACTCGCTGGGCGATGGGCTGCGGCCGGGCTGCGTGGCGGACGCCAGCGACGAGGCGCAGTTTGCCGAATTGAAGACGCTGGGCGAGCTGACTCGGCAGGCGTGGAAGGACGATGTGCAGGTGATGATCGAGGGGCCGGGGCACATCCCGATGGACCAGATCCAGCTACAGGTCGACAAGGAAGTGGAGCTGTGCGACGGCGCGCCGTTCTATGTGCTGGGGCCGCTGGTGACGGACATTGCGCCGGGTTACGACCATATCACCAGCGCGATTGGCGCGGCGATGATCGGCTGGCATGGCGCGGCCATGCTCTGCTATGTCACTCCGAAGGAGCACCTGGGACTGCCGAATGAGAAGGACGTGAAGGACGGCATCATCGCATACAAGATCGCGGCGCACGCGGCGGACATTGCGCGGCATCGTCCGGGGGCCCGGGATCGTGACGACGCGATCTCGTATGCTCGCTACACGTTCGATTGGGACAAGCAGTTTGCGTTGTCACTCGATCCGGAGACGGCGCGGGCGATGCATGATGAGACGCTTCCGGATGATTATTACAAGGAAGCGGCGTTCTGCAGCATGTGCGGGCCGAAGTTCTGCAGCATGAACTGGTCGAGCAAGGTGGACGAGTTCAATGCGAAGGAGCACGGCTTGAAGAAGGCGGACCTGACGCAGATTGTGACGGAGCAGATGGCTTTGCGCGGGTAGGGAATGAGTCAAGGCTTAAGGATGG
>DATCBR010000254.1:0-7054 GCA_036511765.1 Acidobacteriaceae bacterium
GCAGGGAGGACGAGTTCGCGGGTGTGGATGGAGGTCTGGGTCTCGGGGACGGTGCCGTCGTTGACCTGCACCTGGTCCGGGCGGCCGGCGAAGACGACGCGGACGGAGGTGCTGGCGCGGCCGGGCACACGAAGCTGACGCGTCTCCGTGGCGTCCGCTGAGCGGACGATGACCGGAACCTGGGCCTCGGCGTAGCCGTCGTTGTGGACCTCGACGGCGACGAGCCAGCCGGCGGCGGCAGCGCCGTTGGGCTGGAGGCGGCTGGGCGTGACGCTGGCGATGCGGAGATCGGGCAGGCCGCGGTCGGCGTAGACCCAGTCGCGGAAGAACCAGGCGAGATCCATGTGGGCGGCGGCCTCGAGGGTGCGCTCGAAGGCTTGCGGGTCGTCGTCGAAGTGGGGACCTTTTGCAGAGAGGCGGCGATAGTCCTGCAGGGCTTGTTTCAGGGCATCTTCTCCAGCGATCGCCCGCAGCATCCACCAGACGGCTGCGGCCTTGTTGCGATAGAAGACCTCGCCTGAAGCATCGGCAAGGCTGGCGCCTGCAGGGCTGGCGGCGTGGTTGGGGTCGCTGAAGTCGGGTTCGACGAGCGCGAGCGGCTGATCCAGCTGAGCGAGCTGCGCGAGCGCGGCGGCGTGGTTCTGGGTGCGCTCGGTCCAGAGGAGAGACATGAACTCCGGCAGACCCTCGTTCATCCATGGATGCGTGGAGTCTATCCACGCATGAGTGAGCGAGTGGACGAGCGCGGGCTCGAGGCTCTCAGGCGAGGGTGTGGTGGCTTTGGGATCGGAGGAGCTGACGGGCGGCTGCATGGACTGGGTGGACATTGACTGCACAAGCAGCGCGTCGTCTTCAAAGGGCTCGCCGGGGTGGTCGAGGATGGTGAGCGGGGTGGAGGGTCGCGGGCCAAGCCAGTTGGCGAGGAGCGGCTCGATGGCCTGCGCGGCGGAGGAGTAGGCGGAGAGGGCGGTGTCGTGGCCGGTGATGGCGGCGATGAGGGCGGCGTTCTCTGGAGTGCCGGTAAGGTGTGCGGCGGCGGCGGTGACAAAGAGGCTGGGTGTGCGGAAGCCGATGGGCTGCGCGTCGAAGGTGGCGGTGGCGATGCCGGGCGCGGCGGCGGCGGGGGCGTCGGCGTTGTCGCTGATGGCCGTGAGCTGGGCGCGGCGGCCGTTGAGGTAGGCGGCGTCCGGCGGCTCGCCGTCGTACTCGATGGCGAGGCGGAGGCGGAGGGTGGCGGCGGACTCGCGAAGTTTGGTGTGGCCGACCAGCGAGAAGAGCTTGGCACCGTCGCCGAGGAAGACGGGCGGGGCGGAGACGGGATACCAGAGGACGTTGCCGAAGCCGCGGAGGGCGGTACCGGTCTGGATGTCGGAGGAGGCATCGGCGGGGGCGATGACGTCCCAGTCCTGCGCGATGGCTTGCGGGGCGGGCGCGCCGATGCGGGTGAGGCGGTTGGCGGACTGCGGGATGGCGCCGGAGTAGAGCGCGATGAGCGAGAGCGACGCGCCGGGCGCGAGCGGCTGGGGGAGGGTGATGACGGCCTCGGACATGGCGCCGGTGTGGTCAGCGTCGGTATCGACGAGGCGGGAGGTGAAGTGGGCGGGGACGGGCGTTGAGTTGGAGTCCGCACGGAGGGAGATGGAGTCCCAGCGCAGGGTCGAGGTGAGTTGCAGGACCAGGCGGGTGAGTGGCGACTGGCTATCGTTGCGGACGGTGAGGGCGGCACGGGCGGAGAGGCCGGCGGATGCGGGCGTGAGGTGCAGGTCGAGGTCGTAGGCAGTGAAGGTGAGGGCGGTGCGCTCGGCTTGGGTGAGGTGGAGGGGATCGGTATCGCCTGGGCCGAGGCTGCTGGTTTTGAGAGATTGCGACGGCGAGTCGGATGGAGATGTGGCCGCATCGCGGGAGAAGATTACGGTGCTGCCGGGCTGGGGCGTGGGGGCGGCTTGCGGACCGGATTGCGGTGTGGATTGAGCAGACGCGGGCAAGAGTGCGAGCGCGCCGCAGAGTCCAACGGCAACCCACCCCTTCGCGATGAGGCCGCGAAAGGATGGGCCACCCCATGCGACTCGCTCGGGATGACGGCATTTGAGGTATCGATCGAAGATCACGAGCCGAGGCCTTTGCGAGGTTTTGCGGGTTTGGAAGCGGCAGACTGGGTGGATGGGGCTGGACCACGGCGCTGGCGCATGGCCTCGTACATGACGACGGCTCCGGCGACGGAGACGTTGAGCGACGACACCTGGCCGGCCATGGGGATGCGGAGCAGGTGGTCGCAGGTGCGCTTCACTAAATCGTGAAGTCCGGCGCCCTCGCGGCCGAGGACCAGGACGCAATCGGTACGGAAATCGAAGTCGGTGTAGTCGGGTTTGCCGCGCTCGTCGAGGCCGACGACCCACACATTCGCCTGCTTCATCTGCTCCAGCGCGCGGACCAGGTTGGTGACTCGTGCGATGGGCACATGCTCGCTGGCGCCGGCGGAGGTCTTGGCGACGGTGGCGGAGACCGGAGCGATCCGGCGTTCGGGCAGAAGGACCCCATCCACGCCTGCTCCGTCCGCGGTGCGGAGGAGCGCGCCGAGGTTGTGGGGGTCTTCGACGCCATCGAGGGCGAGGTAGAAGTGGTACGAGCTGGCTGGGGAGGGCAACTGCGAATTAGACGAGCGGTCGTGCGCAAGGTCGGCGAGGAGGTCTTCTACGGTGAGGAAGCTGCGCTCGCGGACCAGGGCGACGGCGCCCTGATGGGCGTCGGTGCGGGCGGCGCGGGTGAGCTGGTCGCGGGGTTCGAGCGTGACGCGAACGCCTGTTTCCTTGCAGAGGCGGGCGATCTGTTCGAGGCGGTCATCCTTGCGCTCGCGCGCAAGCATTACACGGTCCAGCCGGCGAGCGGCGGAGCGGACGGCTTCCTCGACCGGGTGCAGGCCGTAGAGAACTTCCATAGGGAGAGTTTACGTTGCGGAATCTTGTGGCCAAGGCAGGCCGAATCCGCCTAGAATGCTCTATGGATCAGTTTCCCTGGGCACTCTGGTTACGAAATCCCCCGTGGAGGGGCCTGTCGATGTCGCTTTTGCCTGCGCGAAGCCCGCGCAAACCGGAAATAGCATCCGCTCACAGAGACTTTTCCCCACAAACTGGCGTCTCTACCCGTATGCGCGGAGCGGCGGCAGTCCTTTCGGCGGAACAGGTTGAACAGACCCAGCGCGAGAACGCGGCGATTGCCCGGGGTCTGAAGAACCAGGACGCCGAGCTTCTCGACCACCTGATTGAGGTTTACCAGCACCGGCTGCTGCGCTACCTGCTTTTCCTTACTGGCAAGCGCGAGGTGGCCGAGGACCTGTTCCAGGAGACCTGGATGCGGGTGCTGATGCGCGGCGGCCAGTACAACGGCAAGGCGCGCTTCGACACATGGCTGTTTACCATCGCACGCAACCTTGTGATCGACCTTTCGCGCAAGCGCACGATGGCGTCGCTGGATGAGATGAGCGAGGTGACCGAGGACGGCCGCTCGTTTGAGATTGCCATGGACGGCCCTTCGCCGCATGAGGAGTTCCAACTGAGCGAAGATCGCGCCGAGGTGGCCCAGGTGCTGCTGACTCTGGAGCCCAGCTACCGTGAGGTCCTGGTGCTGCGCTTCCATGAAGAGCTTTCGCTGGAGGAGATCGCAGGCGTGACGCGTGCGCCGCTCTCCACCGTGAAGTCGCGGCTGTATCGCGGACTGGCGGCGCTGAAGCCGCAGATCGAGCAGATGCGGGCCTGCCGCGCTGCGGAGGCGAAATGAGCAGCTGGAACCCGCCTTTGACGCCGGAGATGGACGAGACCTCGGCGCTTTCGCGTCGCGCGCTGGCAATGGATTCCGCAGCCCCGGCCAGTCTGGTAAACCGCACACATCGTGTGGTGCGGCATCGCGCAGCGACGTTGAAAGCGCGCCGCAGCTATGTGCGCAGTTTGATGCTGCCTTTGGCAATATGCTCGGTAGTGTTGACGCTGGCGGCGTTTACCGTGTGGAGCGGCATGTACCAGAGCACGGATGCCGCCGAAGCGGTGCAGGACGTAGCGTCCCTGGCTAACGCCGACACTACGAACCATCTTGTGGTGACGATGCTGTGGTTTGTGCCGCTGACGCTGATCCTGCTGGTCGCCGTTTGGGTGCGTCATATACGCAGCCGCGAGAGTGAGCGGGCGCGATGAGCGGTTGGGGCCTCAAGCCGGGCGGCCAGACCGACACGGTCGCCGAGGCAGGTCAACATCGGGACCCTGACGGCCTGAAGATGATTCCGCTGTGGTCAGTTGTGCTGGCCGTGGTGGTTTCGGTTGGCGCGCTGATTTACTTCAACCAGCACCTTCCTCCGCCAAAATACCGCCGTCCGGGCTGGATGACGTCGCACTGGATCTTCATCTACACGATGGTCACCGCGCTGGCCAGTTATATCCTGCTGCTGGGCTATGTGAGCCGCGATGTGCCGCGGCGCGGCATGCCGGTGGCCCTGTGGATGACGATCGTGGCGGTGATGCCGGGCGGAATTGGCGGCGTGGTGTACTTCCTGCTGCGGCAGCCCATCATGGTGCGCTGCCCCAACTGCACCACGGAGCTGACAGCGGGCGTCCACTTTTGCCAGCAGTGCCGCTTCCAGATGGCGCCGGTGTGCGGCCAGTGCTTCCGCGGAGTGCAGATCACCGATGTTTATTGCCAGCAGTGCGGCCATGATCTCGCTGAGGACTCTGCCCCGGCGCGGCTGCGGGTGTATAGCGACAGCGAGTAGAGCGGGCCTTCCATAAAACCAATGCAAGCACGGATGCACACGGATCGAGGTCTATGCGCATCGATCCTTGAACTCCGTGGTTCGTCTTTTGCTGGAAGGTTTCCAATTGGACCCGCGCTGGCGATGAGAAGCGCATGTCTCGCGTCACCCCGAGATTGGCGCCGGTTTGGATTGGACTACACTCGCGATGAAAAGCGCGTGTCCTTGAGCTATAAGCCGTAAGCTGTCCAGCTGATAGCGGACCCACATGGGCGGCTGAAATGCGGTAGCATCGCTCTCGTGGCAATCACCGCAGTCATCGTCGACGATGAGCCGCTGGCCCGGCAGGAGCTGCTCTATCAGCTGCAGTCCGCCGAGGACGTCGACGTCGTCGCGCAGGGCTCGAACGGCATCGAGGCGGTCGAGCTGATCCGCACCCACAGGCCGGATGTGGTCTTCCTGGATGTGCAGATGCCGGGCCTCGACGGCTTCGCGGTACTCAAAAAGCTGCTCGACAAGAAGACCGCACCGCCGCAGGTGGTCTTTGCCACAGCGTTCGACCAGTATGCCGTGCGCGCCTTTGAGGTAAACGCGGTCGATTACCTGCTGAAGCCCTTTGACAAAAAGCGGGTGCTCAAAACGGTGGACAAGGTGCGCGCGCGGCTGGCGAATGCAGGCGCTCCAGCGGGCGTCGACACTGCCGGCGAGGCCAAGCTGGACGCCCTGCTGAAGCTGGTGGAGGAGCGGACAACTCCCACGAAGGCAAACTCCGGCAAGGTGGTGCTGCGGGCAGCAGGGCGGCTGCTGCTGGTAGATCAAAAGGAGATTTGCTTCGCCTCGATCGAGGGCGGCACGATTACTGTCGTCGCGCGCGGAGTAGAGGGAGAATCCAACTGCCGCACCCTGGAGGAGCTGACCGACCAGCTTGACCCCGAGACCTTCTGGCGCGCGCACAGGTCCTTCGTGGTGAACATCCAGCACATCCGCGAGGTGGTGCCGTGGTTCAAAAGCAGCTACCAACTGCGCATGGACGACGCGAAGAAGACAGAGATCCCGGTGAGCAGAGCGCAGACGAAGCGGCTGCGGGAACTGTTCAATCTCTAGCGTATCTCTCGAGTTACCAAATACGGAGATTCTGACGCGCGCGTCAGAATGACGTACCTGGTTATTTACGGCAGGCGGCGGACGCCGAAGGTGAAGTGGTAGACGACGCCGACGGTGCCCACTTTCGACCAGATGCTGCCCGAAGGCGTTGGCGTATAGCCCCAGTGCTGGTACTGCGCGTCGGCCTTGATGGAGAGGTTGGAGGTGAGATCGTAGTCCACGCCACCGCCCGGCGAGTAGACATTGGTTGTGGTCTCCAGGTAGACGGCGTTGCCGAAGAGGTATCCACCCCTCTCGTAATTCATCTGGCCGCGGCCGAAGAGGAAATCGCCATAGGGATGAAACCGGCGCTTGGGCAGGAACGCCACACGCGGGCCAACGAGGATGCTTCGCTGGTCTGAGACGGAGCCGCTATCGATGGGAAAAAGGCCGCGCACCTCGACCGCGGGGCGTGCCCCATGCCAGACAGAGAAGGCCACGTCGGCACCGGCGACGATGGAGGCGTTTCTTCCGCCGGCAAGGCCGGTATACACGCCGGCAACGCCTGCGAAGGCGGAGAGATCCAGGCCGCGGGTCGCGGTAGGCGCCGCTTGCGCGTGCACTATCTTGATGGGCACACATGCGGCGAGCAGCAGAAGCAGTGCAAAAAAGCGGTTCGTCATCCTGGTCTCAAATCCTCAACATTCAGCGCGCCATCCATCTTCTCATTTTGACGCGCACGCGCAGAGGGAAAAAGTTGCTTTCCGCCAGACCGGTGCAGGAAAGGGATAGACGTGCGGCCTCGCCGGGCGGCTACAGCAGCTTCGGGTTGCGTTCCTCGAACTGGTGCTGGTGCCAGTAAGGCCAGGCGCGTGGAAGGTCACTGGCAGCATCCAGCGTGGCGATCTGTTCGACCGTGAGCGCCCATCCGACGGAGGCCAGGTTCTGGCGCAGTTGCTGCTCATTGCGCGCGCCGACGATGACACTGGAGACAGTGGGCCGGCGCAGCAGCCAGTTCAGGGCGATTTGCGGAACTGTCTTGCCGGTCTCGGCGGCGACCTGGTCGAGCGCGGCGACGACGTTGTACAGGTGCTCCTCCGGCACCTGTGGGCCGGCATCGATCACGGTTTTTGAATTCAGCCGGCTCTCTTTGGGGATGCCCGCGCCGCGGCGGATCTTGCCCGTGAGCCTGCCCCAGCCGAGAGGCGACCAGATGAGCGCGCCGACTCCCTGATC
>DATCBR010000255.1:0-3024 GCA_036511765.1 Acidobacteriaceae bacterium
ATCTGGCGCGCGCCATCGAGATCGACAACACCTTCGACTTTGTTGCGGTGTCGAGCTACGGGCGAGCGCGCGTCTCTTCCGGCGCGGTCAAGCTGATCAAGGACATCGACAACCCCATCGAAGGGCGCCACGTGATCCTGGTGGAGGACATTCTGGATACGGGGCTGACGCTGAGCTACCTGCGCGGCCTGATGCTGCAACACAAGCCGGCCAGCCTGAAGATTGCGACCTGCCTGGACAAGCCGGAGCGCCGGCTGGTGCCGATCGAGGCCGACTATGTGGGTTTCAAAATCCCCAACCAGTTCGTGATCGGCTACGGCATGGACTACGCGGAGATCTACCGCAACGTGCCGGACATCCGGCTGTTCCCCAATGACGCAGGGCATTGAGAGCGACCCGCAACGACCGGGCACGGAGGAGGGATCGGTGACTCCAGCATCCACATCCGTGGAAAAGCGCGGAGCTATTCCTGCGTCTGATGGCGTGCAGGTGCTGCTCGACACTTCGGCGATGCTGCTGAGCAGCTTGAGCATCGAGGCGGTGCTGACGCGCATTGTGGATCTGGCGCAACAGATCATCAAAGCGGATGCGTACGCTGTCTGGCGCACCTATGATGCGCGGCGCTGGCGCGTGCTGGCGGCGAGCGGGCTGTCGCAGGAGTACCGGCGCGAGCTGGTGAGCGAGCAGGTCGTGGCGCCGCGGTTTCAGGCCATTGCGGATGTGTCGCAGGATGACTCTCTTGGCCGCTACCAGGAGGTATACCGGCGGGAAGGCATCCGCAGCATGCTGGTGGTGCCGCTGCAACTGGCGGACCCCTTGCCGGAAGGCCCCAACGGCGGGACCATCACCTTCTATTGGCGCGAGCTGCACGAGGCGTCGCATCTGGACATCTTCTATGCGTCGGCGCTGGCCAACCTTTCCTCCGCCGCGCTGCGCATCAGCGAGCTGCATGAGCAGAACCAGCGGGAGAAAACGCGGCTCGCATTTCTGGCCGAAGCCAGTGAGACGTTGGCCTCGTCGCTGGAGTATGAGGACACGCTGCAGCGTGTGGCGCGTCTGGCTGTACCGAGGATCGCAGACTGGTGCGCCGTGCATGTGGTGGAAGAGGGTGCGCCGGTCCGGTTGGCCATGGCGCACGCCGATCCCGAGATGCTGGAGTTCGCGCGGGAGTTCACCACGCGGTATCCGGAGAAGCTGCACGACGACCGCGGGCTGGGCAAGGCGCTGCGCACCGGCGAGGTGGAGTTTATCCCGTCCATTACGGACGAGATGCTGGCGGCTGCGATCCCCGACGCGGAACAGTTGGAGATGTTGCGGCGTCTGGGTCTCGCGGCGAGCATCCTGGTCCCGCTGAAGTCGCGTGGCAGGATATTGGGCGCGCTCCGTCTGGTTGCGTCGAGAAGCCGCAGGTTCACCGCGGACGATGTGCGCCTGGGCGAAGACCTGGCGCGGCGTGCGGCTGCGGCGATCGAGAATGCGCAACTGCATCGCGCCGTGCTGGACCAGGAAAACCGCTTCCGGCTGGCGCACGCCGCCGCGCGCATGGGCTCGTGGAGCTGGGACATTGCGAACCGGCGCATGGCCTGGTCGGAGGAGTTCCGGGAGCTGCATGGATTGAATACCTTGGGCGCATCCACGGAGAATGGCGGCCCGGGGCTGATCCACCCCGAGGACCGCGACCGCGTGCTGAGCGAGATGCAGGAGGCGTTCCAGCGGGGCGGCGAGTTCGTCTCCGTGGAGCACCGCGCGGTGAGGAGCGACGGCAGCATCTTCTGGATTCACTCGCGCGGCAGGATCGAGCGCAACGCCGGCGGAGAAGCGATCGGCGTAGTCGGCATTGCCATGGACATTACAGAGCGCCGGCAGTCGGAAGAGGCTCTGCGCAAGACGGAGAAGCTGGCGGCGGCGGGACGCCTGGCCGCAACCGTGGCCCATGAGATCAACAACCCGCTGGAGTCGATCGTCAACCTTATCTTCCTCAGCCGCAATACCGAAGGGCTGCCGCCGGAAATCGCGGATTATCTGAAGACCGCGGACGAAGAGCTGATGCGCATCGCGCAGATTGTGCGCCAGACGCTTGGCTTCTATCGCGAGTCCGTGGGGCCGCGCAGGAGCGACGTAGGGATGATCGCAAGCGAGACGGTGAAGATATACCGGGCCAGAATGGCGGCCAAGTCGCTGGAGTGCATCACTGAATTGCAGCCCGGGCTCTACGCTTACGTCGTTCCCGGCGAGCTGAAGCAGGTCATCGCAAACCTGATTGCCAATGCCATCGATGCGACAGAGTCCGGCGGACAAATCCGCATTGCCGTGCAGCGCGCGGGCGAGAAGGCGGAGATCAGCATAGGAGACACAGGCTCCGGCATCGAGGTTGAGAATCTGCCGCGCTTGTTTGAGCCGTTCTTCACCACGAAGATCGACATCGGCACCGGCCTGGGACTGTGGGTGACCAAAGGCATTGTGGAGAAGCAGGGCGGCACCATCCTGGTGGCCAGTTCCACCGGGGAAAAAGATCACGGCACAACGATCACGATCGCACTGCCGCTGAGCTGATCTCGCTCGTCAGACCGCCCCATGCGCCGTTTATATTCGTTGCCTGAGTCGCGGAAAAACCGATGCACAGGCAGTTCAGCCAGGAGTCATTCCGCTGTGGTAGAAAAGAGCGGGTCGCATGTGCAAGGTGGCTTTTCCGGCATAGATTCGCTATGCGGAGATGCGGCCTTCCATGACTTCTAGGAGCAGTGGTCCTTGATGCATACAGTTTCGATTGCAGAGCCCGTAACGTACGATGCAGCCGCGTTTGCCAGCCAGGCGCTCTCCTCCAACGCAGCCTTGGCAGCAGTGCTCGACCACACCCTGCTTCGGCCTGAGGTCACACGCGCGCAGATCATCCGGCTCTGCCACGAGGCGGCGGAGCACAGCTTCGCCTGCGTAGTCGTCAATCCAATATGGGTAGGTGTGGCTGCGGAGACGCTGGCGGGGACTGCCGTGCGCACCGGCACGGTCGTAGGCTTCCCGCTGGGC
>DATCBR010000256.1:0-2676 GCA_036511765.1 Acidobacteriaceae bacterium
CCACCACAAACGGATTCCCCACCGTCAGCGCCTGCACCGTCGCCGTCCCACTCGCCACCACCGCCGCCCGCGCATGAAACAAGGCAGCACGAGCATCACGAACAAACGTGACGCGTGGCGCGTCTTCTTTCCCGAGATAAAGATCGCCAGTCTGATATTGGATTGCGATTAAATTCCTGTCGGTAATGGTTGGTGCGATTGGGACAATGTACTCATAGTCTGACCCGATCTCGTAGGCAGCATCAATCATTGCCCATAGATTGTTGTGTATCTCAGAACGGCGACTGCCCGGAAGCAAAGCGATCCAGGGCTTGCCAGAATCAAGCTCATATCGAACCTTGCCTAGCCCCGCACTCCTTTCCGTAGGACGGCCGTCATTCGGCCCACCACCCCAACACCAATGGTCTTGCGATATCTGTGTTGCCTTCCTTGCATACTCCTCCCGCGTCTCCACCGGCATCCCCATCGCCGCGAGCGGATGCCCCACAAACTCCGCATCCACGCCCCGCGCGCGGTAAAACGCCTCCTCGAACGGAAAGATCACCAGCATCCGGTCGACGCGCTGCTGCACCCAACGCAGCCTCCGCCGCTTCCACGCCCACAGCTGCGGACTCACGAACCACAGCACCGGCACGCCCAGCTTCTTGCAATGCGTGGCCAGCCGGAAGTTCACGTCGGGAAAATCAATCAGGATCGCCAGCGCCGGCCGCTCCCGCTTCAGAGCACGCACCAGCCGCCGATAGCTCGCATACACCCTCGACGCGTGTAACAAGACTTCCGTGATGCCCATGTGCGCCACGTCCTCGGCGCGGACGATGCGCTGCTGTCCCGCCGCCTCCATCTCCACGCCGCCCAGCCCCGTAAACGTCGCCTGCGGCAGACGCGCCCGCAGCCCGGCAATGATCCCGGCGCCGTAGTGGTCGCCCGAGGCCTCCCCGGCCGAGAGAAATATCCGTGGATGGTCGTTGGTTGCGATGCGGTTAGTTTATCGTCTGGATCGTCGGATACCAGGAGGCAGATTTGGCAACCAGCAAGGCCGCAACAAAAACCGCGGCGAAGAAAGCTCCCGCAAAGAAAGCCGCTGCACCGAAAAGCGCTGCCGCAAAGCACGCCCCCCAACGCTTCCGCACCCGTCTCGAAAAAGGCGACCGCGCTCTCGGCTGGACCATCGCCCGCGTTCCCTTCGCCCCCGAAGCCCTCGGCAAGATGGTCCGCCTGCGCGTCAAGGGCGAGATCAGCGCACCCCACACGGACGGCGCCTTCCCCTTCCGCACCTCGCTCTTCCCGTCTCCCCCTGGAGAAGCTGCCGCAAAGCCCGGCAGCTACTATCTCCTCGTCAACCGCGCCATGCAGCAGGCCGCAGGCGTCCACCTTGGCGACGAAGCCGAGTTTCTGCTCGCCGCCGATCTCGACCCGCGCACCGCCGAACTCCCCGACGAACTCGCCATGCTTCTCGACGACATCTCAGAGACAGCCGAGCCCGGCTTGCGCGCATGGTTCGACTCGCTCACCGAGTACATGCGCCGCGAGATCGGCAAATGGATCAACGGCGTCAAATCCGACGAAGCCCGCCTCCGCCGCGCCCAGCAGATGGCCGAGCGCCTGCTCGCCACCATGTTGGGCGAGCGCGAGTTGCCGCCCGCCATCGCCGCCGCCTTCCGCCAGCGCCCCAGGGCCCGCGCCGGCTGGCACAAGATGACGCCCGCGCAACGCCGCGCAGGCCTCATGGCCGTCTTCTACTACCAGACGCCTGAGGCCCGCGAAAAGCGCATCCAGAAGCTCTGCGACGACGCCGAGAACCGCGCATAATCTGTCGTCCTCAAGCGCATTTGCCTGTCGCCCATAAGCGCATAGCCTGTCGCCCTATTCGCCACTTCCGCGCATGATTTTTGACCACCCTCACTACCGCACGTTATAGTTCGTGGGCCATGCGTATCCTCCGAACATCGCTCTGGATCGCGCTCGCAGGCATCAGCCTCTCGCCGCTCTGCCTCTACGCGCAGACCGCTCCGCAGCAGGCGCCACCCGCCGTCCCCGCCTGGGCGCAGCCCGGCTCTGCCACCCACACCCAGGTTGGCCCTCCCGTCGATTTTCATCGCCCGCCAAAGAACTACTCGACGCCCATCGGCATCTTCACCGGACAATCCGACATCGGCAGCCCCGTCATCGACGGCAGCGCCAGCTTCGATCCCGCTACCAGGGCCTACACCATCCACTCCGCCGGATATAACGTCTGGTACACGCGCGATGAGTTCCGCTATCTCTGGAACAAGATGTCCGGCGATGTCTCCCTCGCCGCCGACATCTCCTTCCCCGATCCCAACGGCTACGGCGACCGCAAGGCCGTCCTCATCATCCGCCAGTCGCTCGATGACGACTCGAAGGAAGCCATCGTCGCCCTCCACGGCGCCGGCATGATCCAGCTCGCCCAACGGCCCGAGAAGAACGTCCGCGTCAAGGACAACGAGTACCGTCTCGGCGGTCGCGGCATCCCCGGCGGGGCCAATCCCGATTCGCTCGTCACCATCAACGCCCAGCGCATCGGCATTGAAAAGCATGGCGACCAGTTCACGCTCTGGGTCTCGGTCTCGGGCGAACCCATGCATCAGTTCGGACCGCCCATGACCCTTCA
The DNA here is from genome assembly GCA_036511765.1 of Acidobacteriaceae bacterium. Lineage (GTDB taxonomy): Bacteria > Acidobacteriota > Terriglobia > Terriglobales > Acidobacteriaceae > Edaphobacter. The sequence continues at coordinate 2,633 of DATCBR010000256.1, forward strand.
CCTCGACGGCCCCTTCTATGTCGGCATCGGCTTCTGCTCACACC
>DATCBR010000257.1:0-14524 GCA_036511765.1 Acidobacteriaceae bacterium
CGCCACTCCGCCGTATTCGTCGATCACCATGCGGATGTGCTGCTTCTCCTGCCGCATCTCGCGCAGCAGTTCCGCCACCTTCTTCGTCTCCGGCACAAACTCCGCCTCGCGCTTCAGGTCAGCAACCGTCGCCTCCATCGCGTCCGTTCCGATGGCCTGTAACAGGTCGCGTGCGAATGCGATGCCAGTGATGTGGTCCACAGAACCTGCATACACAGGCACGCGCGAGAACGCATTTTCCTTCAGCCGGGCCAGAAACTCTTGCAGCGTCAGCGTCTCCGGCACCGCGAAGATCTCCGGTCGCGGCGTCATCACCTCGCGCACCACCTTGTCGCCGAACTCAACCACACTGCGCACCAGATCGCGGTCGCTCTCTTCCAGAATGCCCTCTTCTTCGCCCGCCTCCAGCAGCGCTTCCATTCCTTCGGAGGGTCCCTCCTCCTCGGCTGTGTCCTCCGGCTCAGCCAACGCCACAATGGAGAGCAGCAGGCCCAGCGTCAGCGTGATCGGCAGCATCAGGTAGAAGAGCGTTTGCAGGAAATAGCGGATGTGCGCGATCCACAGTCCGCGCGTCCGCGTAAAGAGCAGTTGCGGGATCAGCCGGTCAAAGAGCAGGATCAGCAGCACCAGCAGTGCGCTGGTAAGCACTACCTCGTTGCCGCTGGGCGCCCGCGCCAACATCGGCGTTGCATGCACATGGGTGTACAGCCGCAAGCCCGCGATCAACGCAATTGCCGCCAGCGTCAGCTGCCGCAATACAGACGCCGAAAGCGCGACGCTCTCGCGGCCCAGGTGCAGGCGCGGCTCTACCGCGCGCGTCCACGCCTCGATGTTTTCCTCATACTCGCGCGCGAGGAACTTACCCATCTCGCTGTACACGCGGTCCACATACGAGGCCAGCCCGAGCAGCACCAGCAGCGCGCCAATCGCGATGTCATCCCAAAGACCCGCACCGTTCACGCTCGCACCTTCTTCCTCTTGATGCCCTCATCTCGACCGGACCGGCGGACAGATTTACGTCCGGCGCGAAGGGCATAGACGACTGCCTTTGTCTTTCTGCTTGTTGCCTTCTCTCGTTTGCCCAGCCGCTCGATCAACCCGCCGGGCAGTCCCAGTTCGCTGCGCAGCTCTGCCTCGCGCGCGGCCATCTGGCCCTCATCCTGCTCGTGGTCCAGGCCGGCAAGATGCAGCAGCCCGTGCAGCATCAGCACGCGCACCTCGTCGCCCAGCGTATGGCCGAACTTCTTCGCCTGCTTTGCGGCGGTATCCAGAGAGATCGCAAGGTCACCGGCCAGTTTCTTTTCGGCATGGAATTGTGTGGGTGCGCTCGCCGGAAAACTCAGCACATCGGTCGCCTTGTCCTTGCTGCGAAACTGCCGGTTGAGCCGGCGCAAAGTGGCATCGTCGGCCAGCAGCACGTGCACCTCGCCCTCCAGGCCCACAGCCGCACGCGCAAGTCGCAGGAAGCGCAGGATTCGCGCGCGCGACAGCTCCAACCCAATCTGGCGGCCCATTTCCCGTGAAGGTTCGATGGTAATCATGAGCGCAATGGCACTTGCAAACAACAACGGAGGGCTCACTCGCCCTCCCTATCACCTGTCACACACCCAAATGGCAGATCGTATGGTGCCGGGAGGGGGGGTCGAACCCCCACGAGGTTGCCCTCGGCGGATTTTGAGTCCGCTGCGTCTGCCAGTTCCGCCATCCCGGCGCAATCAGGATTCTATCAGCGCGCGGCGCTCTTCCAGCCTGGACTCGCATGCCCCATGCGCGAAGCTCAACCTACCTCCTTTCCGTTTGACCGCAACCGGGCATTCCCGTAGACTTGAGGCTTGTGGCGATGCGGCGCGAACCGCCTTCCGCTGCTCCTATTTCTCCGCCTCCGCGGACCCGAAAAGAGATTCCTGCACCATGGCAAACCATGTCTCCTCGTTGAAGCGCGCCCGTCAGACTGAAACCAAGACCGCTGTCAACCGGGCCAACAAGACCAAGCTTCGCTCCAGCCTGCGCAGCCTGCGCGAGGCCATCACCGCAGGCGACAAGAAGACCCTGCAGGCCAGCTATTCGGAGACCGTCTCCATTCTGGACAAGAGTGTGCAGAAGGGCGTGCTCCACAAGAACACTGCCAGCCGCTACAAGGCCCGCCTGAACGCTCGCGTCAAAGCGGTGGCCGCCCCAAAGAAATCCGCCGCGTAGGTCTGCCTTCGGCAATGCAATCCCTGAATGCCTGCACCGTGCGTGCAGGCATTTGCTATTGGCCCTTCTTTTGCGGCGCGGGTTGCGGCGTCTCCCCTGGCTGATAGAGCGTGGGCGGCTGGCGGACCTTCTCCGCATCGTCCGGACCCGCGCCAGCGCTCTCGCTGCCGCTCACTGGGGGTCGGGTCAATTCCCCGGTCATCGCTGGGTTACCGGGTTCCTTGTCTCCGGCGGATGGATTTGCTCCTGTCCCCGGCGCGTCCGGCGAGCTGACAACCGCGGCGCCGGGCGCCACAGTATCCGCTGCCGCAACCGGGGCGACAGCTGCGGGCGGCACGGCTATTGTTGCGGGTTCGCCCGCGCGGGCCGCGTTCGCCGCCGCCACACGCACCAGCGAGGCGTCGATGCGTGCGCCCGTGTCCACGGGCGCCTTCGCCTCCATCTCTTTGAGCTGGCCGCGGTCCTGCTCGCTTAGCGGCGGCATTGGATAGATCACCAGCGTCGTCGAGCTCTCCATATATTCATCGCCCAGCTTCGACGTCCGCCGTTGCGAGGTCTGGTCGAACGTGGCCAGTCGCATCCCGTCCGGCGACAACGCAAAGTTGCCGCCCGCCCGCTCCACAGGCGACACGTTCGCCTTCAGCAGCACCTTGCCCGTCTCCGTCTGGTAGACGCGCACCTCTTCACCCGACACCGGCACGTCACTCAGGTCGAAGCTGTCATCGAGCGACGCGTTCACCAGGATCCGCTCGAGCGCGAATCGGCCTGCAGCCGGCGCAAACGCAAATTCCGACGAGACAAAGCTTTCATGCAGCCCTTGCTCCCACATCTGCTCGCCTTTGATGTTGAAGCCGGCAATCTGCCGCGCGTCCTCGCCGCCACGGCAGCCAAAGGCGACGAATTCGCTGTGGCTCACAAAGGTCACCTGGGGAAAACAGGTGGTGTCCCACTCCGCCAACTCATCGACCTTGCCCGCGTGCTCGTCGAAGTTGAACAGCCAGCGGTCTTTGCCGCCGGAGAGTATGTCCAGTATCCCGGCGCGCGTCATCGGCACAGACATCGCAGCCCGCGAGCGCACAATGCCGGCCAGCTCCGCGCGGAAGCCCTCAGGTGTATCGTTCAGGCGATAGAAATTGATCTGCACTCCTGCGGCGTCGTCGCTGCCGGAGAAGGTCACATGGCTGTTCGCTCCAGCGGACCCCGGGGCGCGCCGCATCGTCTCCACCGTCAGCAGGTCCTGGTCGCTCGATACGAACAGCGCTACCAGGCGGCGGTCGTCTCCATTGCGCGACAGGTCCAGCACCGGAGTGCCGCGAAAGGCGTCTCCCGCTGCAAGCCGCTCCAGCGGCACGAGCATCGTCAGCCGGTCGCGTACGCGCAGCAGAAACCGCCCATGCCCCAGGTTCCATAGATACTGCACCGGGTCATGCAGCCTCCACTCAGTCCGCGCCAGCACCTTGCCGCTCGGCAGCTCCACCAGCACCGCATCTACGATACGGTCGTCGTCCCCCGGCTGCTCGTCCGGATCGCGCTTCATCAGACTGCGCGAGTTGAAGGTCACCAGCAGATGGTCGTTGTCGACGAAGTCGACCGTCAGGCCAGTCGCCCCCGTGAGCAGGTATTTCCCACCGAGCGGCTGAAAGCCCATCGGCTCCATCGGAATGCGCAGGGGCGGCAGGACAGCTTGCGGCCGCACATCGGCTACCGTCCCCCCAGCCATAGCTCCCGCTGCAAGGGCCATGCAATGCGCCACCGCGCCCAACGCAGCGCAAACCGCGGCAGGTGCGTAGAAACGCCGCCGCATCCGGAATGGCCTCGCCGCCTTCATCTGCTCCACTCTTTCACAGACGCGCGAGGCCCGCCAATCGTATCTACCACCGCTACCGCACGCGCCGCTCTCCTCCGCCGCTCGGCATCCGTCCCACCATGGTGATACAAGAGAAAGCAATGAACTCCCGCGCCGCAGCCGTCTCCGCCGCCCTCGTCTCGCTTGCCCTCGCGCTCGCCGCGTCGGCCCTGTCCCAGCAGCCGACACCCGCCGCCGCACCTCCCGCCACGCAGCCGGACAAGCTCCTTCCCGGCCTCGACCTCTCTTCCATCGACCTGGCCGCCGATCCCTGCAAGGACTTCTACCAGTACGCCTGCGGCAAGTTTGACGCGAACCACCCGATTCCGCCCGACCAGGCCGACGCAGACGCCTTCTACGTCCTCTATAACGTCAACACCGCGCGTCTCAACGGCATCCTCCAGAAGGCCGAGACCGGCGGCGCCCCGCGCACCCCCGATGAGCAGAAGATCGGCGACTACTTCCACGCCTGCATGGACACCGCTGCCATCGACGCCCGGGGTCTCAAGCCCATCCAACCGCTGCTTGCCCGCATCGCGGAGCTCAAAAACACTCCCGCCTCCCGCGCCTCGCTCGCCGCTCTCATCGGCGACCTCCAGCGAATCGGCGTCGGTATCTTCTTCGGCTACGGCGAACAGCAGGACTTCAAGGACGCCACCAAGCAGATCGCCTTCATCCAGCAGGGTGGCCTCGGCCTGCCCGAGAAGGACTACTACCTCCGCACCGGCGAAAAGGATGTCGAGATGCGCCACCAGTACACCGCGCACATCGCCAAAATGCTGACTCTGGCCGGCGAGCCTACCGCGCAGGCGCAGCGCGAGGCCGATGCCATCCTCGCGCTCGAAACCTCCCTCGCCAAGGTCTCACTCGGCGTCGTCGATATGCGAGAGCCGGAGAAGACCTACCACCTCGTCCCCGTCGCTACGGTCCAGTCCGCGCTCCCGCACTTTAATTTCACTACTTACGAAGACGCTCTGCATTCGCCGCGCGTCACCGAGATCAACAACGGCACGCCGGACTTCCTCCCCGAACTCGCACGCCAGCTACAGTCCGCCGACATCCCGACCATCCAGGCTTATCTTCGCTACCACCTGCTTACCTCGGTCGCGCGCAATCTGCCGCACGCCTTTGACGACGAGAACTTCAACTTCTACAGCCATACCCTCAACGGCACGCAGCAGCAGCGCCCGCGCTGGAAGCGCTGCTCAGCCTCCGTGGACGCCGCGCTGGGCGAGGACCTGGGCAAGCTCTACGTGCAGCAATACTTCGCCGGCGACAGCAAACAGAAGATGCTGCAGATGGTCCATGACATCGAGGCCGCCATGGGCCGCGACATCGACCAGATCGACTGGATGTCGCCCGCTACCAAGGCACGCGCACATGAGAAGCTCGCCGCCGTCGCCGATAAGATCGGCTATCCCGACAAATGGCGCGACTACTCGAAGCTCGCCATCCGCCGCGGCGATGCACTCGGCAACCAGCTACGCGCCGACGCCTTTGAGAATGACCGCGAGCTCTCGAAGATCGGCAAGCCTGTCGATCGCGGCGAGTGGGAGATGTCCCCGCCTACCGTCAACGCCTACTTCGACCCCAGCATGAACGACATCAACTTCCCTGCCGGCATTCTGCAGCCGCCCTTCTATGACACCACCCAGGACGCGGCCGTCAACTACGGCCACATCGGCGCAGTCATCGGACATGAACTCACGCATGGCTTCGACGACGAAGGCCGCAAGTTCGACGCCAAGGGCAACCTCGACAACTGGTGGACGCCTGACGACCTCAAGAACTTCACCCAGCGCACCGACTGTCTCGTGAAGGAATACTCCGGCTTCAACGCCGGCGCCGCCAGCAATCCCTCAGACGACATCAAGGTCAACGGCGCGCTCACCCTCGGTGAAAACACCGCGGACAATGGCGGTGCGCTGCTCGCCTTCATGGCCTACATGGAGCGCGCGCAGCAGCAACACCTCGACCCCGCCGCCAAAACCGACGGCTTCACCGCGGCCCAGCGCTTCTATATCGCCTACGCGCAGAACTGGTGCGCCAATACGCGCCCGCAACAGGTGCGCTCGCAAGTCCTCACTGACCCGCACGCGCCCGATCGCATTCGCGTCGATGGCGTTATCGTCAACCAGCCTGGCTTTGCCGGCGCCTTCGGCTGCAAGGCCGGCACGCCTTCAGTTCCCGCCAGCTCCTGCCGCGTCTGGTGAGAACCCGCGCCCTCGGCTTCCTCGCCTGCGCCCGCGCAGAAAGAGCACGCAGGTCTTTCGGCTGAGCGCGGACGCTTCGCACAAGACGATACGAAAAGGTGTCTAGAGTTGCGGGGCCATGTGGGCGGCAAGGGAGTCGACTGGGATCTCCCAGCCGCCGATGCCATCGCAATTGAACGGCCCGGAGGAGGGCAGACAGTTTGGCCCTTCCCAATCACCAGTGTTGCTTCCGTTGGTCAGAAGACGGTCGAGCAGAGGCACAGTGGCCCGCTGCGATTCGATAAAGTCCACGCCGTCGACGGTGAGGGTGAACTCGGCATTGTCCGCGCGGGTGATGAATTTCTTTTTCGTCAGATACCAGGTGGTGAAGTCGAGATAGTCGCGAGGGAAGCCCATGCGCTTTTCAATCTCAGCGAGAGTGATCTCGGGGCGATCAGGATACATGCGGCGGCGGTAGTAGAGGATGGTGAGCACGGCGAGGCGGCGGTTGAGGTCGCCTTCGACCTGGTCCATGAAGTCGACGCTGTTCGACATGGGGTCCTGGAATTTTCCGCCCCGGATGGCGCGCTGCGCGTTGTATTCGGCGCGGCGGGAGGGATCGGAGAGGACCTTGTAGGCGGAGGTGAGCTGCGCGAACTTTTCGAGATCGCCGGTGGCCGGGTGGTCCGGGTGATAGCGGCTGGCGAGGAAACGGTAGACGCGGTGGATGGTCTCCTGCGTGGCCTGGGGGCTGATCTCGAGGAATTCGTAGTAGTCGGTAACTTCGGTCTCTAGCGGCATTCGCTTTTGTTCTGCCATCGGTTCGTCCTCTTCGAGGTGCCGGATTGCGGCTTAACTCTTATCGGCCAGACGCCTCCGTTGGATTACCGGGGCAGCGGGCCGAGCATCTTTCGAGCGTAGGGCGGTCGAGGCGAGCCGGGAAATACCATCTTTGTGGGATATGGGGGCTGGGACAAAGCTCAGGCGCGTTTCGTGATGACAGTTTCGCCGTTCATGTAGGGGACGAGGGCCGAAGGAATGCGGACGGAGCCGTCGGGCTGCTGGTAGTTTTCGAGGATCGCCAGGTAGGTGCGGCCGACAGCGAGGCCGGAGCCGTTGAGGGTGTGAACGAACTCAGACTTTTTGGCACCGGCTTTTGGGCCGAATGCCCCGGCTGAGGAGCCGGATGCGGCGGGGCGGTAGCGGATGTTGGCGCGGCGTGCCTGGAAGGCCTCGAAGTTGGAGCAGGAGCTGATCTCGCGGTAGAGCTGCTGGCCGGGGAGCCAGACCTCGAGGTCGAAGGTCTTGGCGGACGAGAAGCCCATGTCGCCGGTGGAGAGCAGCATGCGGCGGTAGGGAAGGCCGAGGGCCTCGAGAATGCGCTCGGCGTCGCGGGTGAGCTTCTCGTGCTCGGCGGCGGAGTCCTGGGGGCGGGTGAACTTGACCAGCTCGACCTTTTGAAATTGGTGCTGGCGGATCATGCCGCGGACGTCCTTGCCATACGACCCGGCTTCCGACCGGAAGCAGGGCGTGTAGGCGCAGAGCGAGATGGTGAGCTGGGCGTCGTCGAGGGTCTCGTCGCGGTAGAGATTGGTGACGGGGACCTCGGCGGTGGGGATGAGCCAGTGGTCGTTGTCCTGCAGCTCGCCGGGGGTGTAAGGCTTGTCGTCGCAGTGGAAGAGGTCGGCGGCGAACTTGGGGAGCTGTCCGGTGCCGAAAAGGGACTTCGAGTTGACCATGTAGGGCGGCAGGACCTCGGTATAGCCGTGCCCGCCTTTTGCAACCGGGGCGGTGTGGAGGTCGAGCATGAAGTTGGCGATGGCGCGTTCTAATCTCGCCCCTTGCCCATAATGCACAACAAAACGCGAACCGGAGATCTTGGCGGCGCGCTCGAAGTCGAGGATGCCGAGGCGCTCGCCGAGCTCCCAGTGGGGGAGCGGGGTGAAGTCGAAACTGGGTATCTCGCCCCAGGTTTTTTCGACGGTATTGGCGTGTTCGTCGCGGCCGACGGGGACTTCAGGCGCGGGGAGGTTGGGGAGGGATTGCAAAATCGAGCTGAAATTCGAATCTGCTTTCTCGCGCTCAGACTCCAAGCGGGCCGATTTTTCCTTGAGCACAAGAGTTGCAGCGATCTCTTGTGAGGCATCCACGCCCTGCTTCTTTAGCAGAGCGATCGCCTCTGCATTCCTGTTTCGCTCCGCCTTGAGTTCTTCCATCTGTGTGATCGCATTGCGCCTGCGTTCATCCAGCAGCCGGAAATGGCCGAGTATTTCGGTTGGGTTCATGTTGCGGGCGCGGAGCTTTTCTTCGACGAGAGGGAGGTTGGCGCGGACGAAGGCGAGATCGAGCATCGAGATGATTTTACTGGCAGCGAAACGTTGGGGCTATGGCGCGCTCCCGATCGCAGCAGGCGCGCGGTGATTATCGGCCGGTGTTCAGTTGGAGCGAATGTCGTCTGCCCAATTGACGGTGAGCAAGCCACCTTTGAGTTTGTGAATGGCGGAGTCGCGGGCGCTGGCGGTATTAACGCTGCTTTATGCCTTTATCTACGTGCTGCTGCGCGTGGAGGCATACGCACTGCTGACGGGGTCGATTGCGAGCTTTGTGGCTGTGGCCGCCGCGATGTACATTACGCGCAATGTGGACTGGCATGGAGGCGGCGCTCCGGCGAGAGGCGTTGCGGCGGCTGGTCCTGTTGGGGAAGGGCGGGACTCGTGGCTGCGGTGATTTGAGTTGCCGGAAAGTGAGCGTAGATAGTTGGAAGGTCCCCGGTGCCCAAAGGCGAGGCACCTGGGGCACCCGGCTGACACCGAAAGGCAGCGAGACGCGGAGGGCGCGGCTTATAATCAGGTGCGATTTGGGGGATGGAAAGATGCGAGGAATCCTGCGGGCTTTGATTGTGGCGATGTTTGTTTGCCTGACGTGGGCTGGTGCGGCTCAAGCGCAGCCGGGACATGGAGGGCCGCCGCCGGGGCAGGCCAAGAAGCATGGCGGCGATGACTCGGGCATGCCGCCGGGGCAGGCGAAGAAGATGGACGGCCGGGGTATGCCGCCCGGGCAGGCGAAGAAGTATTTTCGCGACCAGGACCGGGGCCGCTTCTACACCTACTATCGGCAGGATGCGGACCGCTGGCGCGGGCGCAGGCGCCCGGTGTTTGTGCCGGGGCAGTACATCGCGCGCACCTATGTGGTCCAGCCGGTTCCGCAGGCGTACTGGGTGAATGTGGAGCCGCCACCGCCGCCGGGCTATCAGTACGGGTATTACGAAGGGTACGTGGTGGCGTATAGCCCAACAACGCGCGTGATTGCCGACGTGCTCGATCTGGTGGCGGCGGCTACTTCCAGATGAACTGACTGCGGCCGATTGCCGCCTTCATCACTCCGGCGTGCGCCATGGTCTGGACCAGGGACATCGCCGGGTCATCCATATGCGTGACCTGAACGGGTGCGTCGGATTGCACGCTTAGGACGCGCTCACGTAGGGCGCGCGCCATCTCCAGCGGAAAGCCCTCGCTGATAAAGACTCCGTTGTCGGAGAGCGACAGCAGCACGTCGCCCTCGCTGGTGGAGTAGATCTGCTCGGAGGCGTCGGCCTCGTCGTTCTTACGCTCGGCGAGGCCGGAGTACTTGCGCGGCAGCTCGCCGGCGTAGACGCGCAGGAACGAGAGCGCTGAGTCCGCGTTCTTCCACTTGGAGTAGTAGAGGATCCCGAGAGACGCGGTATTCCGTTTGGCCTGGTCCGTGGTCGCCGACTTTTTTTGCGCGGCGTAGTAGATGCCGCCGTTCCAGGCGGGGGCGAGGGCATCGGCCATCTGCTTGCCGCCGAAGAGTTCGGTCACGATCTGGACGTCGAACTCGCCCATGGCGCCGACGTCATAGGGGGTGTAGTCGGCGTCGATGAGGGGATGGATGTCCGGCAGCCGCAGCACAGGCACCGGTGTATGCGCCATGTACGCGCCGGGATGCATGATCTCCATGCTGGAGGATGGCGGGTTGGCGAGCACACCGGCGAACGCCGCGTCCTTGCCCTGCTTGACCAGCACTGCGTCCTCAAAGCCCAGGCCTTCATCGTAGGGAAACAGCAGCGACTTCTGCAGCAGCAGCGGCGCGCGGGCCATGATGGGCGAACCGCTGGTGTCCGCCACGGTCTCCTTCATCTTGTCCATCATGTCGGGGACGTCGGCCAGGGTGTGGCCTGTGGGGCGCAGCTCCCAGTCGAGAAAAGCGACCATCGCCTGGCCTTCGGTGACGGCATCGCGCGCGGTATCGCCCTCGTCGGTGCGGATATGCTCGTTGTCCTCCTGCACATTTTTTGCGATGTCGTCGGAGCCGACCTGCGACCACTTCTCCAGACCGACCTTCTGGTCCTGCAAGGCGTGCGTCAGCTCATGCGCCAGCACGGGCTTCTGCTCATCGGGGTCCACCCAGTCGAGCAGGTTCACGGTCTTGGTCTTGTTGTCATAGAAGCCGGCGACCTGCTCGGTCAGCAGCGAGATCATGAACGGGCCCAGTTGGAAGTCGCGGTCGAGCAGGCCGAATTTTTTCAGCACGAGCTCGCTGCGCTCCAGCCGCTTGGTGCTCTTGTCTTCGTTGAACTTCTCGCGCAGATATTTGTTGACCTCATCGCGTGTGAGCAGCTTGCGTTTGATCGTGCTCTTGATGGGCAGGTCGGTGTCTTTGCTGACAAAGGCGAGGATCTCGTCGACGGACTTGAAGAGGTCCTTCGCCTGGTCTTTCGTCAGCGGCGCATGCTGCCCGTCCGGGCCGCCGGACGGGGGCGGTGTGCCCTTGGCGCTGTCCGGAGTGATCTCGATGATCTGACCGGGCGGGGGGCTGATCTGTACGGGCGGCTGGAATGTGGGCGGTGGCGGACCGCCGGAGGGAGCGCTCTGGCCATCTGCGCGGTTGGCAAAAAGGGCCGTGGCAAGCATGGCAAAGATGAGCATTGCACGCAGATGCCGCACGGTACTGCCTGCGTCCGGCCTGCACTCCAGTTGTTGCGCCTTCACCAGCCCTCCGCAAAACACATCACTATAATCACCAGTGTACGCAGTTTTTCGCGCGATTCGCGTGTCTGCGCCGAATCGATTTCGCTCCGCAACGATGTCCTCGACGACCCATCCCGAAGTCTCCAATGCATCCGGCCTTGCGGCGGAGCTGCGGGCCATCCTGACCGGCGCTGCCTTCGCGCTGATCGAGGACAAAGGATGGCTGCGTATTGCTGGCCCGGACGCCACGCGCTGGCTGAATGGCATGGTCACCAATGCGGTTAACGCGCTTGCGCCCGGAGAGGGATGCTACAACTTCCTGCTGAATGCCCAGGGGCGCATCCTGGGGGACTGCACGATCTATCGCGACCCAACGCCAGAGCCGCCGGCGTTTCTGCTCGAGACGGATGCTTCCCAGGTTGAGGCGATCCAGACGCACCTGGACCGCTTCATCATCATGGACGATGTCGAGCTGGTACCGGCTCCGGGCAATGAACGTGCCATGCTTCTGCTGGGCCCAGGCGCACCTGCAATTTTTCGGGACTACTATCGCAGCTTTCGCAGCGCGATTCCTTCGACCATGCCGCCACTCCGCATTGCGTTTGATACCGAGGGCCTTGATCAGTCAAGCACTCCATCGTCCTCTCTCGTAACGCAATTCGAAATTCGCGGGGGCATAGATTCACTTTCGAAATTCGCCATCGGCAAAGGCGCGGCGCCTATCTCCTCCGCTGCGCTGGAGGCCTTGCGCATCCTCTCCGGCACGCCGCGCTACGGGGTAGATATTCGCAACACGGACAAGGCGCATGACCTGCCGCAGGAGACCGCGCAGGACGGGACACAGTCTCGCGCACTGCACTTTGCCAAGGGCTGCTACCTCGGGCAGGAGATCGTCGAGCGGATTCGCTCGCGGGGCAGCGTGCACCGGACGTTTGCGGGATTTGTGCTGAACGGCGAACTGCCGCCCGCGGGGACGGAGCTTAGCGCCGAGTCGCAGCCGCGGCCGGTGGGCGAGATCACCTCAGTGGCGGCGATTCCTCGTGCGGTCTTCGATCCCGCGGCGACGCCGGACGCAGCTCCTTTGCAGATTGCCCTTGGATACGCGCGGCGAGAGGCAGTTTTAAATGCGACAGACAAGAATGCGCAGCTGACTTATCCGGGCGGTACGGCCACGGTCGCGGCGTTGCCCTTCCAACTGCTCAGATAGCAGAGCAGCCTCTTGCGGCTGTTGCCCCATCTCCAACTCTGTAAACTCGATAGAGAGAGACTTCCAAAAACTATGTCCGAACAGAACAAGCCTTTTGTCGTCACAGACCGCCGCAAATTCACCCTGGATGGCACGCCGCGCCCGGATGCAGACCGTGAGCCTGAGGTAGAGACCGCTGCGCCGCCGCCTGTAGTTGCAGAAACTGCCGCAGCCGAAGCTGAACCTGCGCGAACAGCCTCCAACGCTCCGTTGGAGTTCCGATCGCCGGAAGCCGCGACGGTGCCCGCAGCGCCACCAGCAGAAGAAGCGACGGCTGAGCTCGCGGAGCCGGCCGACATTCCGCCCATGCCCACCGCGGCGGAGATGGACCAGGTGAACGCCGCGTACCAGGCGACCTCTGACCGGCTGGAGACGGCGGTGCGCGCCACCAACCCCGGCATGGAGCGTCCGCCGGAGATGAACTTCCAGCAGATCGTGCAGTCGGTCTATATGACCTCGATCCTGCAGTTGGGCGGCGGCACAGAACCTGGCCAGGCGCCGAACGTGGACCTGATGGGCGCGCGGCAATCGATCGACATGCTGGCTGTGCTGGCCGAAAAAACCAAAGGCAACCTGACTGCGGAGGAACAGCGCCTGCTCGACTCGGCGCTGTTTGAGGTGCGCATGGCATTCCTTGAGGTGACGCAGGCCCTGGCGCGCTCCGCTGCGGCACGTCAGCCGGGAGGGCCTGGAGGGCCTGGAATTCCTGGAGCGCCCGGTGGGCCGGGGAATCCTGGCCGGCCCTCGATCATTCGTTAGGCGACGATGGAAGCGACCCTCACCTTCCTGGGCACGGGCACCTCGATGGGTATCCCAACGCTGGGCTGCGAGTGCGAGGTGTGCCGGTCGGCCGTGCCCGGTGTGGGCGATCAACCGCCTGCGAGCCCGCATAACCGGCGCACGCGACCGTCGGTATTGATCTCATGGCAGAACCAAGCAGCGACGAGGCCTCCCCACAACGTCGTGATCGACACAGGCCCGGACTTCCACGCACAGGCGATCCGCGAAGGGATTCACAGGCTCGATGCTGTCTTGTACACGCATGGCCACGCCGACCACATTCTGGGCATGGATGACCTTCGGCCGCTCTCCTTCAAGAACAAACTCTCTTCCGCCTCGCCGGACGAGGCTTCGCTGCCGCTGTACGCCGATGACTCCACAGCCGACACGTTGGAGCGCGTCTTCGACTACACGTTTCGCAATGAGCGGCGGTATCCCACCAGCGCGCGCGTCGAGATTCATCGTGTTCCTTCTGCGCCGGGTACGCATGTGGACCTCTTCGGAGCGCGGTTCGTACGCGTACCGGTTACACACGGCAAAGAGACGGTGACTGCATGGCGGTTTGGCGCGGCGGCGTATCTGACAGACCTGAACGATATTCCGGCGGAGTCGCTTGCGCTGCTGACCGGCCTCGATGTGCTGGTGCTGGACGCGCTGCGGCGGCAGCCGCACCCAACGCACTCGACGCTTGAGAACTCGATTGCGCTGGTGGAGAAGATCCGGCCGCGCCGGGCGTTCTTCACACACATGTCGCACGACCTGGACCATGAGACGACCAACGCCATGCTGCCGCCGCACATCCGGCTGGCGTACGACGGATTGCGGCTGACGTTCGACATCGCGCCGGAGACAGCGTGAACGTCTATCGCGACCTGACAGAACTGCCCGGCGGCGATGGCCCGGTGGTTGCGACGATTGGCAACTTCGACGGCGTGCATCGTGGGCACCGAGGCGTGATTGCGGAGGTGATTGCGCGTGCTGGGGCGATGGGGGGCCGCTCGCTGGCCATCACCTTCGATCCGCATCCGGCGCGCGTGCTGCGCCCGGAACATGAACTGAAGCTGATTACGCCGCTGGATCGCAAGCTGGAACTGCTGGCCGCAACGGGGCTGGACGCTACTCTGGTGCTGCCCTTCGATGAAGCGCTGCGGCGGACATCGGCACGGGACTTCGCTGCGGATGTGCTTGCCGGGGCGGCGCACGTGACCGAGATCCATGAGGGTGAGAGCTTTCGCTTCGGCTATCAGGCGCAGGCGGAGGTGCATTCGCTGGAGGC
>DATCBR010000258.1:0-4448 GCA_036511765.1 Acidobacteriaceae bacterium
ATGGTGCCGGCGTTGAACCACTTGTTCTTCCCCTGCCGCGGATGCATGTCGAGATAGATGCGGCCGAGGCGCTTGCCCTTGCCATCCGTTGCATTGGAAGAATCAGCCCCGTCCAGCACATCGTAGACATTGACCGACGCGTCCCACAGTTCCAGGCCCGTGACCGGCACAAACGTTACGTGAAAGAGCCGCGCAGCAGTGTCGAGCACACCCTGCTGCACCTCGGCGAAGGGGAAATAGGCGCGCACAGCCTGCGAGTCGAAGTCATAGGCGCTGCGCTGGTACAGCTCCATCCAGTAGGCCGCGCTGTAGGTAGGGATCTCGGTCAGCCCCGGCTGCCGCTTCTGCGCGAAGGCAAGTATCTCCGCATACTCCTTTTCAGCGACGGGCTTGGCGGCCTTGTCGAGCTCGGCCAACAGCGCCCGGACGTTTGCGGGGTTTTTAATCAGCTTGTCTGCCGTCGCCAGCTCCGCCCAGTTGCCAAAGTCGAGAGTCTTCGCCAACTCCGCGCGTGTCTTCAATATCTGCGCCAGCAGCTCCTCGTTCGCCGGATACGCCCGACCGTTGTACGCAAGATAGAGCCTGTGTCGAAGATCGTCGCTCTTGGCATACGTCATCACCGGGCGGTAGTCGGGCTCATCGGTCGTCAACGTGATCTGGCCATCCGGGCCTGCGGGATGACGCGCGATGAAGTCCGCGGGCAGGCCGTCCAGCTCGGCAACATCCTTCACCATCACCTTGCCTTGGCTCTCGGCGATGTTGCGCTGGAAGTGCAGCACCTCGACGGTCAACTGGTCGCTTAGCTTGCGCACTTTTTCGCGCGTGGCCGCATCTTTGTCGATGCCCGAGAGCCGGTACTCCAGCAGCGTGCGGTTCAGGTAGTAGCGTGTCGCCACATCGGCGTCCGTCTTGCCCAGGCCAGACAGATCCACCGCCTTCAGCGCGTGGTAGACATCGACATTCAAGCTCAATGCCGTTGCCTGTGCAGCCACCTTCTGCGCCACCTCGTCACCCACATCGCGCAGCTCTTTGTTGGGAGAGGCATTGGTCAGCAGCGATGCGCCGCTGCCTGCCAGGTCCAGCTCGCGCGAGGCCTCGTCGAACCGACGTAATGTATTCTCCGCCGTGCGCGGGCCTTTCACCGCCAGCAGCGCGTCAATTTGCGCCTGCGCCGCGGCCATGTGCGCCTCGGCCCATGCGCGCGCCTTCGCCGCGTCGGGATTGCCCACCCAGATGTGCAGCGGATCGCCGTTCGGATATGCCACTGTTCCCTGCCCTGCCGCTACCGCTGCGCCTGCCACCACTACACCTGCTGCCATCGCCTGCATCGCCCTCCGCATTGCTGTTCTCCAGATACCTCAAAGTATCAGGTCGACAGGATAAGCAGGCTCCTACGGCGACAACTCTCCTGCCTCCGCTGTAGCAAGGGCAGATTTTCGATAAGTATTTAGGGAAGAGGCGCTAGCCCGCCGTGCCCATCACGTGCAGCTCTTTGCCGGGCTTGAAGCGGACGGCCTTGCCGGGCGCGATGCTTACTTCGGCGCCGGTGCGCGGGTTGCGTCCGATGCCGGTCTTGCGTGGCTTCACGGTAAACACGCCGAAGCCGCGCAGCTCGATGCGGTCGCCCGCGATCAGCGCCTTCTTCATCGAGTCGAAGATGGCGTCCACGGCGTCCTCCGCCTTGGTCCTGGGTAGTCCGGTCCGCTCCACAATGCGCTGGATAAGGTCCTGCTTGATCAACCTGGGCCGCCTCTCGTTCAAGTGAGATTTTCCGCTGGCCGGGTAACTCTGCCACGACCGCCGCTGGGTTGATGTTAGGAACGAAGGCCGCGATTGTCAATGCAGAGTGCGTGCCGTAAGATTTGGCATATCAATCGCAACGGGCATTAGCAACCGCATTTATCCCTGAACTCCTGGCAGGCGTCTGCGCCTCCCACACCCTTCCACTCCACCCCGAGGGATAGACCCAGGCATGGCCATCAAAAGCGACCGCTGGATCCGCCAGCAGGCAACCGAACACAAGATGATTGAACCCTTCAGCGAGAAGCAGGTGCGCGAGGGCGTCATCTCCTATGGACTCTCCTCCTACGGCTACGACCTGCGCGTCTCCGACGAGTTCAAGATCTTCACCAACGTCAACTCGGCCATCATCGATCCCAAGGCCTTCGACGAGCGCTCGTTCGTCAGCGTGCAGGCGCCCAGCGTCATCGTGCCGCCCAACTCCTTCGCGCTGGCGCGGTCGATCGAGTACTTCCGCATCCCCCGCGATGTGCTGACGATCTGCGTCGGCAAGAGCACCTACGCGCGCTGCGGCATCATCGTCAACGTCACGCCGTTTGAGCCCGAGTGGGAGGGCTTCGTCACGCTCGAGATTTCCAATACCACCCCGCTGCCGGCGCGCATTTATGCGAACGAGGGTCTCTGCCAGATCCTCTTCTTCCAGTCCGACGAGGTCTGCGAGGTGAGCTACGCCGACCGCAAGGGCAAGTACCAGAACCAGCAGGGCATCGTACTGCCGAAGCTTTAGCATGGGCATGCAACAGGAATCGCCGGAGCGTTCTGAACCACGCCCTGACGGCGTCCGTGTTGCCCGCGTCGGCGTGGTCGCAACCGACCCGCTGAGGGTCCTGGGGCTGAAGGCGATCTTTGCCGACCTGCCGGACATCGAGATCGTGCCGCTGTCGATCCCCGGCGCGTTCGACGACGCCGGTCTCTCGCTCATCATCGTGGACTCTGGCTGCACCCCGCACCTCTTTGAGCTGCTGGCCGCATTCCGCAAGGCGCGGCCACAACTGCGGCTCGTCGTCCTGGGGACGGACACCTCAGCCGAACATATTGAGCGGGTGATTGGCGCAGGCGTAAAGGGCTATCTCCCCGCGTCCGCACAGGAGGGCGAGGTCCGCCTCGCAATTGAGACGGTGCGCGATGGTTCCATCTGGGCGCCTCGCAAGGTGCTCTCGCGGCTGCTGGACACAGGCAACGAGACGCCCGCGCCGCGCTTTACGCAACGCGAGGGACAGATCCTGCAACTGCTGCGCAATGGCCGCTCCAACCGGGAGATCTCCGCCGTGCTCGGCATTGACGAGAGCACTGTAAAGGGTCACATCGGCCGCCTGATGCGCAAGGTCGGCGTTACCAACCGCATCGCGCTCACCGTCCATCCGCTGACTCAGCCGGAATAATCGATTCCGGATATCCGGTCAGCCGTCCCAGCCCACCTGGTTAACCCTTTCGTTAACATGCCGTGGTTACGAAGGTCTCTATACGTTCGTGCCCTTGTAACGTGCGGCACTACGACCCAAGATGGGAGTCGCAACACAGACCTGGGAGAGGGGCTGCAGGCGTTCGGCGCAGATGCCGAAATCCTGTAGCCCCTATTTTTTGCGGCTTGAGCTCCATGCGTTCATGGGTATGTTGCTTGAGTCTTCCCCGCTCATGGGGCAACTCCTCACCCAAGCGATCCATCGTAGGATGTGAGTGCAGCCGCATCAGCCGCTGCACCTCTGGACATTGATCCAGAACAGAAAGGCAAGACACTCTATGAAACGACTCTCAGGCACCCTGTGCGGCATTGCGCTGCTCGCTACCAGCCTCTCCGCGTTCGCGCAGGACAAAGCAAAGATGACGGACCGGCTTAACGATGCGACCGAAGTGATGAACGAGATCATGGCCACCCCGGACAAGGGCATTCCGCGCGAAATTCTCTCCGGCGCTTCTTGTGTGGTTGTCATCCCGCACTATAAGAAGGGCGCCTTTGTCATCGGCGCGCAGTATGGAAAGGGCGCAGCCACCTGCCGCACGCCCAATGGCTGGAGCGCACCGGTCATGGTCCGTCTTGCGGGCGGCAGCTTCGGGTGGCAGATCGGCGGACAGTCCACCGACCTGGTGCTGATCGCCATGAACAAGAATGGCCTGCAGGACATGCTGAAGAACCACGTCAAGCTGGGTGCCGATGCGGCAGCCTCCGCCGGACCCGTGGGGCGCAACGCGCAGGCAGGCACGGACTGGAAGCTCAACGCCGAGTTCCTCACTTACTCGCGCTCCAAGGGGCTCTTCGCCGGGCTTGACCTCGAAGGCACCGACCTCTCCAGAGACCCGGATGATACCCGCGCCGAGTATGGCAGCGACCGTCCTGCGTCGGACATCCTCGGAGGCAACCTCGCGGTTCCAGCGAATGCGCGTCCCTTTGTCCGCACGGTAGCCAAATACTTCGTCAGTTCCAAGAGCGCCCAGGACTAAACCGTCCTATCACCACCAACAGCCGCCGCGCGGATCTCCTCCGTCGGCGGCTGTTCTGCATCTGTAATCCCGTCCTCTAGTCTCGTCGTCTGTAGGAGAGACCGAGCCTCAGAGCCTCACGGCCACGCGCACACACCGCACACACCGCACACACCGCACACACCGCACACACCGCACACACCGCACACACCGCACACACCGCACCCGAT
>DATCBR010000259.1:0-3049 GCA_036511765.1 Acidobacteriaceae bacterium
GAGGACAAGTACTACTCCGGCGCCTTTATTGCTTCTGCTTCCATCCCCTGGGGACAGCACAAAAGCGATGAGGATGTAGGCGGCTACCACCTGGTGTGGACCCGCGACATGGTGCAGACGGCGACGGCGCTGCTGGCCTGCGGGCGCATCGAAACGGCGCGGCGAGCGCTGGTGTACCTCGCGTGCACGCAACTGCCTGATGGCAGCTTTGCGCAGAACTTCTGGATCGACGGCACGCCGTACTGGCAGGGTATCCAACTGGATGAGGTGGCGTTTCCGATCCTGCTGGCGTGGCGGCTGTGGAAGCATGGCGAGCTGGAAAAATTCGAGGTCTTCCCATTTGTCGAACGCGCGGCGGCCTTCCTGGTGCAGTACGCGCCCATTACACAGCAGGAGCGGTGGGAGGAGAATGCCGGCTATTCGCCATCGACGCTGGCGGCGGTGATCGCAGCTCTGGTATGCGCGGCGGACCTGGCGCGCGCGCATCAGGCACCGGAGCTGGGGCAGTTCCTGGAGGAGTACGCCGACTGGATCGAGGCGCACCTGGACGAGTGGACGACGACCGACTGCGGCATACTGCTGCCGGGCGTGACGAGGCACTACATCCGGCTGCGGCCCCCGGCACCGGGCGAGCCGTTTTACAATCCCAGAGTTCCGCCCGGCCATCTGGCCCTGGCCAATCGCGAGCCGGGCGAGCGTGTGGACTTTGAGGCCCGCGAGATCGTCGACGGCGGCTTCCTTGAGCTGGTGCGATATGGCGTGCGACGCGCGGACGATCCGCTGATCGTCGATTCGTTGAAGGTCGTCGATCATGTGCTGAAGATCGAGACGCCCTACGGGCCGTGCTGGCGGCGATACAACCACGATGGCTACGGACAGCGCAAAGACGGTGGGCCGTACGAGGGCTGGGGACAGGGCCGAGCGTGGCCTCTGCTGACGGGTGAGCGCGGCCATTACGAGCTGGCGGCGGGGCGCGATCCCATGCCCTATATCGCGGCAATGGAGAAGTTCGCGTCGGTGGGCGGCATGTTGCCGGAGCAGGTATGGGACTACAGCGATATGCCGGCGCTGGACCTCTTTAAAGGCAAGTCGGCGGGCTCAGCGCAGCCGCTGGTGTGGGCGCACTCGGAATACCTGAAGCTGCTGAAGTCGGCGGTGGACGGAGAGATCTTCGACTGCATCTCTTCCGTGAAGGAGCGGTATGCAGTGGAGGCGGGCAAGCGCGGCTTCACCAGCATGGTCGAAATCTGCAAGCATGTGCGGCCAACGACTACCATGGTTGCCGGTCAGCGGCTGCGCATGGTCGATCCGGCTCGCTTTCGGGTGATCTATACGACGGATGGCTGGGCCAGCAAGACAACGATCGAGTCGAAGCCGGTAGGCTACATCGGCTTCTTCTGCGATATCGCGACTGAGGCAGGCAAGGCAGGCGAGATCGTGCTGACGCTCTATTGGCCTGCGGAGGACCGCTGGCTGGGGCGCAACCTGGAGATCGCGGTTCAGCCAAGCTGAGGCTATTCCGAAAGCGACCTGCCCACCGGTGCGGATGACGTTGCGCCGGCATCGGTCGCGCTGATGGTGGGCATACGCGTGGCGCGGACTATTTCGGCATTGTGCACGAGGGCGATCACGCGCGGGTCGATTGAATATCTGGCGAGCACTGTGTCACGTTCCATCTCGCGGCGGATGTCCATGCCAGCCTCAGCGGCCTTGCCCAGCGCGCGGAGCATGGCTTCTTCCATGCTGGTGCGCGCATACATCTTGGCCATCTCGAACGAGAAGCGGGCCTGGTCGGCGGCTGAAAGCACATGGGCCGCAACCCCACCTGTACCCTGGTTCTCAAAGACCTGGGGATCGAGCTCCAGCGCTGTGGCGATTTCGCGCCGTGAGCCGCTGTCGTCATGCGCCTCAAAGAGGGCATTGGCGAGATTGGCGTGGAAGACGGCCGAGCGGCGGCGAAGCTTAATGGCTTTTTTATAGTCAGAGATCGCGGAGGCGGTGCGGCCGTCGATGTACTCGCTCGCGCCCAGATTGTTCCAGGCCTCAGGGTTCTTCTTATCCATTTTGACGACACGTTGGAAGTAAACGCGAGCAAGCTGGAGGTGATGCATCTCCAAGTGTGCGAGGCCCAGTTTGTTCAGCAGTGCGGGCGGGTTGCCGCCGCGGTCCATCGCGTATTTGTAGTAGTCCATCGCGTCCTCGGGGAAGCGGCGGGCGCGCAGGATGTCGGCCTGCTGCTCCAGCTCCTGCGGCGAGGCAGTTGCCGGGTCCGGCAGGTGCCGCTGTATCTCCAGCCATTGCTCGGACTGATGCATCCGCTCCCGCTCAGTGGTTGGAGCAGAGACGGAGACAAGAACCTGGGACGCTGCGGGGGACAGCGCGGTGACGATCAATGTCACGCAGAAAAAGGCCGGAAGAATTTTCGGCAAAGAAAAGCGCGGCGTTTGTGGGAGCACGGGTATGAACATGGCATACCTCCTGTCTCGGCCAGTGATTCTCCGCCCCCCGAGACACGCATGTCAATACACAATCGGTGGCTTTTGTAGTGGCTGTGTGCGGGGGAGTTGGCGCGACGGTTCGCGGACGGATTCGACGCACTTTACTGCGGGGGGAAATCAGTTAACCTGTAGGCTGGGAAGCTGCGCCGAAGCCGCACGGCGCATTTCATTCCGTAGTAAGGCCACAATTCAGATGAAGTGCATCCCAAGCAGGATGGCCTGACCGACAGGGTGTGTTTTGGCGGGGCGCAACTATTTCTTACGACGCGAGGCGAAATGGCAAGAAAGGCAATCATCATCGGTGCAGGACCGGCGGGACTGACTGCCGGACTGGAGCTACTGCGGCGCACCGATATTGTTCCCGTGATCCTGGAGTCGAGCCACGAGATTGGCGGAATCTCGCGCACCATCCGCTACAAAGGCAACCGCATGGACATCGGCGGGCACCGGTTCTTTTCCAAGTCCGACCGGGTGATGCAGTGGTGGATGGAGTTGTTGCCGCCGGAGGTTGCCGCCGGGACGGCTACCGGACATAGCAGCGCTTCCCAGCC
>DATCBR010000260.1:0-2707 GCA_036511765.1 Acidobacteriaceae bacterium
AATCCGCTCCGACCAGTTTTCTGCGGCGATCTCCGCAATATTCTGAATCCCCGCGCTTGACCGTAGAATCTACAAAGACGACCCAATGGCCGCTGCAACCATAGAATTCCCGACACCCGAGCACCTAAGTGTTGCGCCCCCGGCAGCAGAGATCCCGTGGCGCCCGCGCATCAATCCGTGGATCGTCGCCATGACCGTCACCCTGGCCACGTTCATGGAGGTGCTCGACAGCTCCATCGCCAACGTCGCGCTACCGCACATCGCGGGCGGCCTCGGCGCCACGCAGGACGAAGCCACCTGGGTCTTGACCGCCTATCTCGTCGCCAACGCCATCATCCTCCCCGTCGGCGCCTACATGACGACCTTCATCGGGCGCAAGAAGTTCTACATGATCTGCGTCGCGCTGTTCGGCATCAGCTCCGCGATGTGCGGCATGGCGCCGTCTCTGGGCCTGCTGGTGTTCTTCCGCGTTCTCCAGGGCATCGGCGGCGGCGGCCTCGCCCCATCCGAGCAGGCCATCCTTGCCGATACCTTTCCGCCGGAGAAACGCGGCCAGGCCTTCGCCATGTACGGCCTCGCCGTGGTGTGCGCGCCGGCCATCGGCCCCACGCTCGGCGGCTACATCACCGACCACTTCAACTGGCGCTGGATATTCTTCCTCAACGTCCCCATCTGCCTCATCTCGCTCTTCCTCACCAACCGCATCGTCGAAGACCCGCCCTACGTCAAAAAGCAGGTCGCCATCTCACAAAAGGGCGGCATCAAGCTCGACTTCACCGGTTTCGCCCTGCTCGCCATGACCTTCGGCTCGCTCGAGTTCATCCTCGACAAGGGCCAGGAAGACGACTGGTTCTCGTCGCCGATCATCACTTTCTTTCTGGTGCTGATGGTCATCGCGTTCGTCTCTATGATCTGGTGGGAGCTCAAGCAGCTTCGAGAAAATCACCGCCCCATCCTGAACCTCACCCTCTTCACCCGGCGCAGCTTCGCGTTCAGCTTCACGCTGATGTTCGTGCTGGGATTCTCGCTCTACGGCACCACCGTCCTCATCCCGCAGTTCGTGCAGACGCTGCTCGGGTACACCGCGGAGCTCGCGGGGAAAGTACTGTCTCCAGCCGGCTTCATGATGATGGCGATGATGCCCGTGGTGGGCTTCCTGTCCAGCAAGGTCGACCCACGCAAGCTCATCGCCTTCGGCTTCATCCTGCTGACATCGAGCCTTGTCTGGCTGGCGCACCTCAACCTCGGCCTCAGTTACGGACAGCTCGTCTTCATGCGCATGTTCCAGGCCTCGGGCCTCGCGTTCCTCTTCATCCCCATCAACATGATTTCCTACATGGGCGTGAAGCAGAGCGAGAACAACGACGTCTCCGGCCTCACCAACCTCGCCCGTAACATCGGCGGCTCCTGCGGCACGGCGTTCCTCGCGACGATGCTCACCCGCCGCACGGCAGCGCATGAGTCGATGATGACCCGCAACCTCACCACGGCGAACAGCGGATTCAACGACCGCGTGCGCGCGTTCGCCCACATATTCAGTGGCGGAAACGGTGCCGGGCCGAAAGGCGGCGGCGCATCCGCCGGAGCCATGCACGCCGCGCAAGCCTTCATCTACAACCAGTTGCACCGTCAGGCCGCAACGCTGGCCTACGTCGATATCATCCAGTACATGGCAATCTTCTGCGCCTGCATGATCCCGCTGCTGGTCTTCATCCCACGCCCACCGAAAAATGCCTTCCCCAGCGCAGGACACTAGCGGTGCGTTAAATCAGCACTCAAAACTCACAATTCAAAACTGAACAATGCCTCTGAGGGACGCCAACCGTCATCGCCGGGTGAATCTCATCGCTCTTCGCTCGTGGCTCTTTGCTCCTACTCATCAAAAACTGGCAACTGGAAACTAATCACTGGCAACCGGATCCCAAACCACGGTCGCTGATCGACCCACCATCTTCCGCAGCGTCATTGCATTTCCCAGCGCATGATTCGACGCAGTGTTGTCGAAGATCACCCACACCTCTTTCGCACGCTTCTCACTCTCGATACGCTTCGCCAGCACCCGCAAAAAGTCCTCGCCATACTCCGACCAATACTTTCGCGGCGACCCATGCAGCCTGTAGTACCGCAGCGCCGGCCATCCACCCGGCTCGCCCGCAAGCGTAGAGCCCTGCGGCGGATCGGCCATTGCCCGCGCCACTTCAAACTCTCGCAGCATCCTCTCAACACTTGGCGCGAACCACGAAGCATTGCGCGCCTCAACGACAATCTGGCCATGATGCAACTCTCGCACCGTCTCAAAAAACTCCCTCGCCGTGCCCTCATCAAACGCCAGCTTCGGAGGCAACTGCACCAGCACCGGCCCCAACTTCTCTCCCAGGGGTCTCACATTGTCGAAGAACGCCATCAGCTCCGTGCCGCAGCGGCAGAGTTTCGCTCCGTGCGTCACAGTCTTCGAAAGCTTCACCGCAAATCGAAAAACATCGGGCGTCGTGGCCACCCAGCGCTCAAACGTCCGCGCCAAATGCGGCCGATAAAACGTCGAATTGATCTCAACGCAGTTCGCCACACCCGCATAACGCTGCAGATGCGATCCCTCCGCCGCAACCGCATGCGCGTGGAGCTTCGGCACCACCCAGCCAGCTGTACCGATATGAATCTTGTGCGGTCCGTGTTTCAGTGTCATCGCTTGGTTCGATGCAAATCCGCA
>DATCBR010000261.1:0-5823 GCA_036511765.1 Acidobacteriaceae bacterium
GGATCAGCCGCCAACGATTTCAGTTCATCAACGGTAATCGAGTGCGCGAGTGTGAATGGGCCGGCCTGCGTACGGCGCAGTGCGGACAGATGCGCACCGCATCCGGCGAACTGTCCCAGCTCATGCGCGACGGAGCGAACGTAGCCGCCGGCGGAGACGGAGATCTGAAAGCGCGCATGCATCTCGACCGGGGATGAACCGTCGAGCGAGAGCAGATCGAAGCGGTGGATGACGATGCGCGCAGGCTTGACCTCGACGGGCTTGCCGGCGCGGGCGAGCTTGTGTGCCGGCACTCCGCCGATCTTTTTTGCGGAGAAGACGGGCGGGGTTTGCAGCATCTCGCCGGAGAAGCGCAATGCGAGTGCGCGGAGTTCATCGAGCGAGAGCGTGAGCGGTTGCTGTTCGGATGCGGGCGTTCCCTCAGCGTCGAATGTGTCGGTTGCGAAGCCGAAGCGAATGGAGCCTTCATAGGACTTGTCGGCGGTGGAGAAGAACTGCGCGAGGCGCGTGTACTTGCCGAGCAGCAGCGGGAGCACGCCGGTGGCCATGGGATCGAGTGTGCCCAGATGGCCGACAGAGCGCTCGCCGGTGGCGCGGCGTACGATGTCCACCACGTCATGCGAGGTAATACCGGAGGGTTTATCGAGGACAAGAAGGCCATTCATCGCTTACCAGAGTACGTGGTCTGGCAGCGATGCGTTCAGAGGCCGCTGCTCTTCTGACGGACGAGCGAGAGAAACTCGTTGCGGGTCTGCAGTTGGGTTTTGAAGGCGCCGCGCATGGCGGAGGTGACAGTGGCCGAGTGCTGCTTCTCCACTCCGCGCATCATCATGCAGAGGTGTTGTGCTTCGATGATGACGGCGACTCCCTGGGGATGGATGGCCTCGGTGATGGCGTCGGCGATCTGTGTGGTCAGCCGCTCCTGCACCTGCAGGCGGCGGGCGAAGACGTCAACTACGCGCGGCAGCTTGGACAGGCCGATGACCTTGCGGTTGGGCAGGTACGCGATGTGCACCTTGCCGAAGAATGGCAGCAGGTGATGCTCGCACAGCGAGAAGAATTCGATGTCCTTGACGATGACCATCTCGTCGTAGTCCACGTCGAAGAGCGCGTCATGCAGCACGGTGGGCACATCCTGCGCGTAGCCGCGCGTAAGGAAGGCCATGGACTTCTCCATGCGCTCCGGCGTGTCGAGAAGACCGTCGCGCGTGGGGTCTTCGCCGAGGCGGAGGAGCAGTTCACGGTAGAGCTCCTGTGTGGACAGGGCTGCTGCGGTGGCTTCCGGTGTCGTGAGCGGGCTCATAGTGGTTGGCCTTTCGTGGTCGGGGTGTGCAGCGCGGCTGGGGAAGGCGTCGCGCGCAATGCATATTCAAAGGAGTTGTTGCCGGTCTCTTCCACGCGCACTCGGGTCAGCTCGGCAAGAGAGAACTGTTGAAAGATACGCGCAAGTTCGATAGTCAGATTTTCCGTCGTGGGGACGCGATCGCGAAAGGCGGCGAGTGTGTTGAGGTTTATGTGATCGAAGACGGCCAGCAGATTTGTTTGTGAGAAAGAATCAAGCGCGGCGAGGTCGCAGACCATGCCGGTTGCGGGATCGACAGCGCCGGCAAAGGTGACTTCGACAATGTAGTTGTGGCCGTGACCGTGCGGGTTGTTGCACTTGCCGTAGGCGTTCTGGTTCTGCTCTGCGGTGAGGCTGTCTGTATGGAGGCGGTGCGAGGCGGAGAAGTGATAGCGGCGCGAGAGATAGGCGCGGGGGCGTGAGCGTTTTAGAGCATCGGTGTGGGCTGCTGCGCTCATGGCTACTCTCCCGCTCATGGCTGTTCCCCGTAGTAGTCGGCGAAGAGATCGGGCAGTTCATAAACGCGGATGCGATAGAGCTGCGCATTGGGGACCTTGCCATTGAGCCGGTCCCAGATGGAGACTGCGATGTTTTCGGTGGTCGGGATGCGCGTGGCGAACTCGGGCACTTCCAGGTTGAGGTGGCGATGGTCGTAGACGGAGACTACTTCGCGCTCGAGGATTTCCTTGAGTTCCTTCAGATCGACGACGAAGCCCGTGACGGGGTCTACCTCGCCGGCGATGGTGACCTCCAGCGTGTAGTTGTGGCCGTGTCCGTTGCGGTTGGCGCATTTGCCGAAGACGCGCGCGTTCTCCTCCGGCGACCAGGCGTCGTTCCAGTAGTAGTGGGCGGCGGAGAACTCGGCTTTGCGGGTGAGCAGGACCATAGAATCAACAGCATATTAGATGTGGCTGGAGGCGTTTGGTCGCGTCCTGGCGGCGATGATCAGTTAGCTGGAATAGCTGCGGCCCTTCCAGGCAACCGATTTGCGGTAGCGATGGTGCGCAGTGCTGCGCAGCAGCAGCCAGACAAAGAGCGGAACGCCAAGGATGGAGAGGGCGATGTCCGCGGCAGGGAAGTGCGAGCGGGCGGCGCGGTTGTAGAAGCGGAACAGCGTGCGCACCCACAGGATCAAGACGACGCTGGGCTGCCAGAGCGGGCGCGCATTCTGCGTCAGGATGACCGCGAGGATGGGGAGGCCCAGGAAGAGGAGCACGTCGAGAATCCGCCAGAGCGCGAGCGCGACGGGTGAGGGGAAGAGCAGCGCGAGGTTCTTGGTCCAGCCCTCTACCATTTCAGAAAAAGACCGGTACATGCGGGTGGAGAGGGCGTCCGGCGCGTAGCGGAAGCGCAGGCCGAGTTTGGCGCGCTTGACGGCCTGGGCGAGGGCGACGTCTTCCAGTACTTCGCGGCCGACGGCGCGGTGGCCACCGAGGGAGAAGTACGCGTCGCGGGCTATCAATAAAAACTGGCCGTTGGCGGCCGCGAGTCGCGAGGCGGGATCGCTGACCTGCTTCGGCGGGTAGACGCTGGCGAGTTCGGAGAAGACCAACGGCATGAGGGCGCGCTGCCAGAAGCCGGTGACAATCTGACGCGGCGAGTAGGAGAGCAGCGCGGCATGGTATTTCTCCGCTTCGTGGAGGGCGCGGGCGAGGTTGCCGGGTTCGTGGATGGTGTCGGCGTCGGTGAAGAGCAGCCACGCGCCGCGGGCGTGCTGTGCGCCGGCCCAGCAGGCGTTGGTCTTGCCGGTAAAGCCGCGGTGTGGGCCAAGGTCGAGTGGCGGCGCGCGGAGCACGGTGATGCCGGGGTGCGATGCTGCGGCCTGCTCGGCGATGGCGCGAGTGGTGTCGGTGGAGTCGTCGTCGATGACGATCAGTTCCCATTCGGAGCCGGGGGCGAAGCCTTCGTCCGACTGCGCGAGGAGGGATTGCAGGCAGGCAGGCAGATTCGCGGCTTCGTTCCGCGCCGGGATGATGACGGAGAGGCGCAGCGAGGGGGCCTGGGTGGAGGCGGCTTCGGTTGCGCGGTTCGAAGAATCAGTCACAGGTTCGTATTATAGGAAGTGGAATGCATCTGGCGCATACAGGGAGACAGTTGATTGGGGTGGCGATGTTGGCCTGCTGCGCGCTGCTGACGGGCGCGTGCGATCGCGGCGCGCATCCGGGCCGAATCGGCGAGGCGGCGCCGGAGTTTCAGGCTGCTGACGGCGTGCAATCCGTCGATCTGGCGAGCCTGCGGGGCCGCGTGGTGGTGCTGAACTTCTGGGCGACATGGTGCGCGCCATGCATCGAGGAACTTCCCAGCCTGGAGCGTCTGCAGCGCGAGTTGCCGCAGGTTACCGTAGTCGGGATCAGCGACGACACCGATGCGACGGCATACGCGCAGTTCCTGAAGAGCTATCGCGTGGATTTTCTAACGGTGCGCGATCCTTCGTTCCGCATCCCGCGCATGTATGGCACTGCGAAGTTGCCGGAGACCTATGTAATCGACCGGCAGGGAGTGGTGCGGCGCAAGTTCGTCTCCGCACAGGACTGGACCAGCCCGGAGATTGTCGACTACCTGAGCAAGCTATGAGCGCGCGGCGGAAGAAGCAGATTCCTTCGCATTCGCGTTGAAGCGCGAACGCTGCGGAATGACAAAACCTGGTTGCGACAGCCCCGCGCACGTGCGGCTGGGCATCCGTGGGCGCTGGTAGAATCGACCTATGACGCAACTGGATGTGATGTACCGGTACGGCGTTCCGCCGGGCGAGCGCGCGATGCTGGCGCTGGCCAGGGTCCGCGACGTATACGGTGTGCGCAAGATGCAGTTCGATGAGCCGGCGAAGACGGTGCGCGTGGAGTACGACGCCAGCCGCCTGAACGGCGCGGTGATCCACCAGCTTCTGCGACGGGCAGGTCTGGACATTGTGGAGACGGTGAACCTGATTCCCGAGCCGGTAGACATTGCGCCGCCAGCCCCGGTGCATCCGTCGGTGGTGTAGAGCCGGTAACTTAGAGCCGGGGGCGTAGGATTGGGCCTGGAAGCAATCAGTGCGTTACAAATGTGCGCCCGTAGCTCAGCTGGATAGAGCATTTGGCTTCGAACCAAAGGGTCGGGAGTTCGAATCTCTCCGGGCGCACCACTTTTTCAGTTGACAGATTGTCCGTGTATATTTATACATAGTAAATGCATGTTTATGCATTGACACGTCGTGTCTGGCGGGTTGTTCTACCTGGATGTGCCTGAGATGGAAGTAGCCATGAAGCAGCAGCGACAGACCGCGATCCGGGACGTGCTGGCGCAGGCCATGGTGCCGAGCCAGGACGAGCTGCGGCGCAGGCTGGCGCGGCGCGGTTTCCATGTGACGCAGGCGACGCTCTCTCGCGACATCCATGAGCTGCGGCTGTCGAAGGGGCCGCAGGGCTACTCGCTGCCGACTGCCGCGGGGGAGGACGATGATGACGATGCGCTGCCGGGGATCCGCGAGGTGTTGTCGGGTTTTGGCATCGAGGTGCGGCAGGCGATGAACCAGCTGGTGATCGTGACGACAACCAGCGCGGCGCAGCCCGTGGCCGCTGGTATCGACTACGAGGACTGGCCGGAGGTGGTGGGCACGATCGCCGGCGATGACACGGTGCTGGTGATCTGCCCGGATGAACAGCAGGCGCGCAGGCTGAAGGCACGGATCGAGGAGTACATCGGCTGATAGACGAATCGAGAGTGCGGCGGACATCGGAAGCGGGATAAGAGATAAGGATTTGCGATGCAGGCAGTGAGCACGGAGACGAAGACGGCGAAAACGATGAAGCAGGGGCTCGCGGTCAATCGCGCGACAGTGCGCACCGCCGTGGCCGGCGTCGGCGGATATGCCGGCGGCGAGCTGGCACGGCTGCTGCTGCACCATCCGCGTCTTGCGGAGACGAAGCCGCTGTTTCTGGGCAGAGTGGCGGACGAGAGCGCGGCGGGACGTGTGGCGTTGGAAGACATTCAGCCGCAGCTTGCTCTGGGCGAAGGGCAGAGGCTGCCCGAGGTCCGCGCCTTCAGTTGGGAGCTGGTGCGCGAGATGGGTACCGAAGTCGTGTTCCTTGCGCTGCCGCACGAGAACTCACGCCAGTGGGCACCGGAGTGGCTGGAGCGCGGTGTGAAGGTGATCGACCTGAGCGGCGCGTGGCGGCTGGACGAAGCGGGGAACCGCGCGGTCTATAAGCTGCATGACAAGGACGCCGGACTTGCGGAGAGCTTGCAGCGGGAGGCAGTGTTCGGTTGTCCGGAGCTGCACCGCGAGGAGCTGGCGAAGGAGTCGACGCGGCTGGTGGCGAACCCGGGCTGCTACTCCACGTCGGTCATCCTGGCGTTGAAGCCGCTGCTTGCCGCAGGCTTGGTCGATATTGAGCGGGGGATCATCTGCGACGCGAAGTCCGGCGTGAGTGGGGCAGGGAAGGCTGCGACGGCGAAGACGCATTTTATGTATGCCGCAGACAATCTCTCGGCGTATGCGG
>DATCBR010000262.1:0-2988 GCA_036511765.1 Acidobacteriaceae bacterium
AACTGAAATCGTTGGCGGCTGATCCCGCCGCTATCGAAGCCCGCCTGCCTCATCCGCGCACCCTGTTGCCGGGGTTGCCATGCGTCACGGTGGATGACAAACTCGCCGGCCGTCTGCGCAATGGCATGGCCGTCAATCTGCCGGACTACTCCTCCGCGCCCCTGGTAAAGGTCTTCACCGGCCCAACGGAGCTGCTTGCGATCGTCAAGCGCGTCGCCGGCACCCTGATGCAACCGAGCGTTGTCATCGGATAAAGACAAGTAACGGATTTCCGGCTCGCTGCTTTCAAGAAACCGAACGCAGAAATGCGCGAGCCCGACTGCGCCCGCGCACTTCATCATCCCAGTTCGCTATCGCCGATCGCCATCGTCGCGACGGTTCCAGTCGTAGTGGTCGCCATGGTCCTCCCGGTCCCAATGGCCATCGTGATAACGCCAGCCGTCCGGATAGTGGTCCCAATGTCCGTGCGTATAGTAGGCGCCTGAATACGGAGGACGTTGCCACACCCCAGGCGCCCACACATAGCGACCGCGGTCCAAGCGCCAATACCCGTCAACCCAGTAAAAACCGGGTCCCGGCATCGGTGGTCGCGCCTCATAGCGCAGCGGTGGAGGCGGGTTACGGCCAAGCTGAATCCCAAAGCTCACCTGCCCAACCGCCGGTACAGCCATCGCCGCCGCCAGCGCAGCACCGCACAGAACCCTCTTCCACATCTTTCCTTCGTGCATAGTCTTCATTCCTTTCCGTACAAACTTCATACTGCCCTATCAACACTTGGATGCGCTGTTTGACGCCCTTGCCTGCTATTTTTTCTTCAAAATCGGCTTCACCAAAGCCAGTACATTCCTTGCAACTACCTCATTCCCCTTGGCTGTTGCGTGGGTGTGGTCGCGCTGCATCATTCCCGGCACCCCATACACATGCTCCAGCAAAAACGGCAACATGGGGACCTGGTATCGCTTCGCAATCTCCCCATACATCGCATCGAATCGCCCAATGTAATCCTCCCCGTAGTCAGGGGGCAGCGTAATGCCCGCCAGCGCCACCTTCACGCCCGCGCCCTTCAGCGCGCGCACGATGCGGTCGAGGTTCGCCTCAGTATCTGCGATCGGCAGGCCGCGCAACCCATCGTTCCCGCCAAACTCCACCACCGCAATCTCAGGCTTCAATCTCCGCACGTCCTTCAACCGCGCAACCCCGTCCTTGGTCGTATTGCCGCTGATGCCCTGGTTCACCACGCGATAGTGGTACCCCAGCCCATCCAGATCCTTTTGCAGGTAATCCGGATAGCTCTGCCCCGCTCCAGTGCCCAGCCCCGCCGTAAGGCTGTCGCCAAAACAGAGCAGCAGCGGACGGCCGTCCTCGATCTTCAGCGCAGCCTGCGTGCGCTGCTCGTCGCGTGCGGCGGCGTCTTCGACCGAGGCATCCTGCGCCGACGCGTCCTGATTTGCTCCGTCCCCTCGCGCTGAAGACGAGTTTGCCGTGCGGGCATTGGTGGCGGCCGGAGCTGACGGCCCCTTACCCCGGCATCCTGCCAATCCAGCGGCAAGAGCCGTTACAATCACCAGCGAGGGAACAATCCGCATCGTTTCACCGTATCAGCTATAACGGATGCCTGTGCGCCATCTCCGGCTGCACCATTCCCTTGAAGGAGCAGCCTCTTTTGCCCGAATCTCCCGCCCCTCCTGCCTCCTCACAATCCACCATGATCTCCGTCGTCGGCCTGCGCAAATCCATCCGCAACGGCACGCGCACCGTCGACATCCTCAAGGGCCTCGACTTCACCGTCGCCCGCGGCGAGTTCGTCGCCATCATGGGCGCATCCGGCTCCGGCAAGTCCACTCTGCTGGGGCTGCTGGCGGGCCTCGATACACCGAGCACGGGCGATGTGCACCTCAACGGGGCCGCCATCTCCTATCTCCCTGAAGACGAACTGGCGCAGGTGCGCGGGCGCACCATCGGCTTCGTCTTCCAGTCGTATCAACTGATCCCCACACTCACCGCGCTTGAGAATGTCCTGCTGCCGCACGAACTCAACTCTTCCGGATCGGCCGGCCTCGAGCGCGCACGCCAGCTCCTCGGCTCCGTAGGCCTCGCCGACCGCATGTCGCACTACC
Organism: Acidobacteriaceae bacterium; assembly: GCA_036511765.1. Classification (GTDB taxonomy): domain Bacteria; phylum Acidobacteriota; class Terriglobia; order Terriglobales; family Acidobacteriaceae; genus Edaphobacter. The sequence goes on from DATCBR010000262.1 coordinate 2,118, forward strand.
CTGTGCAACTCTCTGGCGGTGAGCAGCAGCGCGTCGCCCTCGCACGCGCGTTTGTCCTGCATCCGCCCATCGTCCTCGCCGACGAGCCGACCGGCAACCTCGACACTGCCAACGGCGCGCAGGTGCTGCAACTTCTCCTAGACCTCAACCAGCGCGAAGGCACCACACTCGTGCTCGTTACCCACGATCCCGCGCTCGCCGCCTACGCCTCGCGCATCATCACCCTGCGCGACGGCCTCATCATCTCCGATCAGCGCAAAACGCCTCCGCCCATGCCCGCGCCCATCGGGGCAGCCGCACCTGCTGCGACCCAGACCGTCTAGCCAATGCCCTCCCTCTCCTACTCCACCGCCGCACGCATCGCCGCACGCGAGATGCGCTCCTCGCGCGCAAAGTTCTTCTTCGTCCTGCTCTCCGTCGCCATCGGAGTCGCCGCACTCACCGGCGTGCGCGGCTTCTCCGCCTCCTTCCGCACCACGCTTCTACTGCGCGCGCGTTCCATTATGGCCGGCGATCTCTCCGCACGCACACCACAGCAGCTGACGCCCGCAGAGCAGCGCGCCATCGACCAGCTTCGCGCCTCCGCAGGCCTCCAAGCCACCACCGTGGTCGAGATGCTCTCCATGGCATCTTCCCCCGGCCATCCCGACCCCGTGCTCGTCTCCATCAAGGCCATCGATCCCACCGTCTATCCCTTCTACGGCTCGGTCGATCTCGCGCCCGCAGTACCCCTCCGCGACGCACTTACGCCCGCAACCGTCGCCGTCGGCGACGATCTTCTGCTGCGCATGAACCTCCGCGTCGGCGATCCGCTCAAGCTGGGCAACCGGACCTTCCGCATCGCCGCCACCGTTGAAAACGAGCCCGACCG
>DATCBR010000263.1:0-3339 GCA_036511765.1 Acidobacteriaceae bacterium
GGTCTCCATGGAGCAGGGTCGCATCGCGGCCGCCCGCGCCTTTGGCGACGAAAGCATCGTCTCCAACCCCAGCTTCTACCCCTACGGCATCTGGACCATCCCCGAGATCAGCTTCCTCGGCAAGACCGAAGAGCAACTCACCGAAGAAGACGTTCCCTACGAAGTCGGCGTAGCCTACTACCGCGAGATCGCACGCGGCCAGATTCGCGGCGACACCACCGGCCGCCTCAAGCTCATCTTCCATCGTGAAACGCGCGCCCTGCTTGGAGTCCACATCATCGGCGAAGGAGCGAGCGAGCTCGTCCACATTGGCCAGGCCGTCATGGCCCTCGGCGGCAAGCTCGACTACTTCGTCGAAACCGTCTTCAACTACCCAACCCTCGCCGAGTGCTACAAGGTCGCGGCCTTCAACGGCCTCAATCGAGTCAGGGTAGATTAGAGTTTTGTCGGCGCGGGCCTGTACGATCCGCGTTTGACGGCGATAGGTTCGGCCAGCTACTTTTCAGAGCTGGATTGCGGGATGTACGTGAACACTTCATGCGGTAGCCATCGAGCGTTCACGCGAAGGAGTCGAAGGGTGACACAGCACAAAACCAAGGCAGCGGCAGCGCAGGTCAAGACCATTGGCGTCGTGCTATCTGACCGCATCTATGCCGGCCTGATGGTCGACCATGTGTTGCAGGGCAACCTGCATCAGTCACCCAACGACAGCGACCCCCTCGACACCGAAGAGAGCAACTCGATGGTGGAGATGCCGACCGAAGCCGTCGTCGATGCCATCTGCGAATTGGTCGTCGAAGTCGCCGGTAGTGACAAGGAGTCCATCGTTGCCGTGGGCATTGCGATCCCCGGCCTGGTGCGCCAGGGAGTCGTCGAAGAATCACCCAACCTCCCTCAACTCAAGGGCGCGCGCATCCAGGATTTTGTCGCCCGTGGCCTGGCCACGCAGGGCATCAAGGTGCCCATCGCCATTGTGAACGACGCCGACGCCATGGCCGCGGGCCTTGCCTCGCGCCACGGCAAACTCGACAGCATGATCCGCGTCTGGACCCTCGGCACCGGCATCGGCTACGGCGTTTATCCCTCCGAAGACGGCGTCTGGGAGGGTGGCCACATCGTCGTCTCGCTCGACGACAAGGAGAACTACTGCGGCTGCGGTGGCCGCGGCCATGTGGAGGGCATCATGGGCCATCGCTCCATGCGCCTCCGCTTCCTCGACATGGAGCCCGACGAGGTCTTCGAGGCCGCCAACCGCCGCCGCAATCCCGACCCGCGCTGCCTCGAGTTCAAGCACCTCTGGCACAAAGCTCTGGCCGCCGCCACCGCTTCTTCCATCCACTTCCGCGGCGCCGGAAAGTTCTTCCTCACCGGCACCAACATCGGCTTCCTCGACCTCAACATGCTCAAGGACTACCTCCACCAGATGGTCAAGATGAGTCCGCTCCAGAGCTACATGCTGGAGGTCGTGCCCGACGACGAAACCATCCGCATCCTGGGCGCAGCCGTAGCCGCCGAGCAGCTAGCCGGCCGCTAACCCTGCCGCTGCGTGCCGGCAGGGGGATACTGCTGCGCACCGTGAGGCACCCGGAGGATCTCCACGAACTCTTCCATCACACGATAAACGGCAACGTACGACGTTCCGGAGAGATGAGTTCGCGAGTGTCAGCTACGACCCCGGTACGGCCAATCTCAGGAGTCTTTTCCAGCAGTTTTGTGTGCTCGTAGACGATCTTCCGCATGCGGTTTGCCGCCTGCAGGTTATCTTGCGCGATGTAGTCGATCTGGTCGTTGAGGTCGGTCTGTGCTCGAGGCGCCCAGCGAACCTGCATCAAGAGGCTTTTTTCTGGACTGCTCGCTCGCGCCACCGCACCAGCCGCTCACCCAGATCGCGGAAGATTTCGTCGTTCCCCACCATCACGGTCTTCGGATCGTTGGCTTCGCGAAGTCCTAGCTCAACCTGCTCACGAAACCAAGCGACGTACTCCGCATCCTGCTGCGAGGCTTCCAGTTTGTCCGGGAGATTGGTATCGCCGTCCATAGCGCACCTCTGGTGCCATTATATTCCAGCAGTCTACCTCTGGCACCTCGCGCACTATCGCTGGCACGTCGGGCAATAGATCGTCGTGCGCCCGCCCACGACGATCTTCTTCAGCCCAGATCCGCAATCGTGGCAGCTCTCCCCGGCGCGCCCATACACCTTGTGCTCGAGCTGGAAGAACCCTCGCACGCCATCTGCATCAACGTAATCCGACACCGACGACCCGCCCAGTTTGATCGCATGCGCCAGCACCTGCTGCAGCGCTCCATGCAGCCGCGCCAGCTCCGCCTTCGTCAGCTTTCCAGCCTGCTTCCGTGGCCGAATCCCCGCCCGAAACAAGCTCTCATCCGCATAAATATTCCCCACCCCATGCAGAATCGACTGGTTCAGCAGCGCCGCTTTGATCGCCAGCTTGCGGCCCTTGAACAACCCCGAAAACTCCTCCACCAAAATCGTAGTTGGCTCCGCACCGGGCCCCGCATACCCACCCGCCTCGGTCACCACCGACAGCCGCCCAAATCTCCGCGGATCGACAAACCGCAATTCGCGCCCCACCTTCTCACCCGGCGCGCCGCTCAGCGACAGCACCGCGTGCGTATGCAACGGCAGCGGTACCTCCGCCTGCGACACCAGCAGCCGACCCGTCATCCCCAGGTGCACCAGGAACTGCGCCGGAGCCTCGCCACGCCGCGCAACATCCATCACAATCGTCTTGCCCACCCTCCGCACGCGCTCAATCAGCGCCCCCGTCAGCGTCTCCGCAATCTCCGCCTCGCTGGACTTGAACGTCTGCGGCTTCCCGCTGGTCCACACGCGTTCGATCCGCTGCCCGCGCACCCGCGCATCCACTCCGTTCGCAACCGTCTCGACCTCAGGCAACTCCGGCATCATCTCTAGAATACCCAGCTCTGGAATATCCAGCCCGCCGTAAAATGGCAGCATGTCCACCAACCCCGTCGCCGACAACTTCCTCGCCTACGCCGCCAACCGCCTGCACCTCTCGCAGAAAGACATCGCCCGCTGCCTCGACAAACTCTCCGACAACCAAATCCGTCATCGCGGCGGCGACCACGAAAACTCCATCGCCAACCTGCTCCTTCATCTCGAAGGCAACCTGCGCCAATGGATCCTCCACGGCATCGACAACCAGCCCGACGTCCGCCAGCGCGACAACGAATTCGCCCTCGCCCCCACCGTCCCGCCCGCCGAAGCCCGAGCCCGCTTCAACCGCACCCTCGACGAATCCGCCCGCGTCATCGCCGCCCTCGACCCCGCCCGTATCCTCATCATCATCGACCCCC
>DATCBR010000264.1:0-11368 GCA_036511765.1 Acidobacteriaceae bacterium
GGGCGCTGGAATATTCAACGGCAGCGCGTAAAGGTCAGACTCGCCCAGCCGGATCCATCCTGCTGACGCTGGCGTGCGGCCGGTCATTTCGCCGGGATCGAAGGCCGCGACCAGCACCTTGGCACCCTGCGCCTTCAGCACGTCATCGACCTGATCGCGATTGGGCAGACCTTCGAACTCTTCAAGCAGATGTTTCCCGTCGGGATTGTAGACCTCGGTGAGCACGCGCACATCAGCCAGCCGCATCCAGTAGGGATCGTTGAGACAGGCGATCGTGCCCATGCAGGCGATCTCGTCGCCATGCCCCACACCGAGCGCGTTGAGCGCCTTTGCCGCGCCGAAGATGTTGGGCGCACACCACGCCGCGGGAAGGCCTGCACTGGACTGATCGCGGCGTTCCTCGAGGGCGATGCGCAGGCTTTCGCCGAGCGCGAGAAAGGCCAGCAGCGCGACCATCGCAGTGGCACAACGGCGCAGCCATGGGGTGTCGGTGCCAACTATCTGCGACGGTGTCTGCGGTTTTGTTTGCAGTGTTGCGAAGAGCGGCAGCATCACGAGCAGGTACGCCAGGGTCACATAACGTTCCTCAATATTGACGAGGCCGTAGATGCCCCAGATCGCCAGCCCGAGCACGAGGGGCGTCAGCCAGAACGCCCTGTGCCTCCAGTCGCCAAAGCCGAACCGTGCGCCGCAGAGCAGCAGCAGCGCCAGCAGAATCGGTGCCTCCGGATGGTTGAATAGGTAGCGCAGGCTGAGCACGGCATTGCGCACATCGCGATGCACGAGGCGCTTAGCATTGAAGGCTGGAACGATGCGCTCGTGGAAGTACGTCGGGTCAAACCATGCGGGATACGTGCCGTAAGGCTCGGCGCGATAGCTGTAGATGCCGGGGTGCGCGAGCAGCTGCTTCTCAGGATGAATCAGATGCACGCTCGCCGAACCGAAGTCCTTCGTCATCCACGGCTCGAGGTGCATCTTGACCGTGCCGCTGACGTACCACGCATAGTTCAGCGCGCCGGAGTCACCAAAGTCGAAGCGATGTTTCTGCCTTGAAAGCGCAGCGACGTACGGCCCCGCAACCGCTGCAAACACCACCAGCGCGAGCGCTCCGCCAGCCAGGACGCGAACAGGCTTGCGCCGCTGCAGCCACGCCTGAAACACCACCATCAGCGCAATCGTGAGCAACGCGACGACGAAGGCGAATGACTTGGTGAGATACGCGAGGCCGAAGAACAGGCCCATCAGCGGCGCGAAGGCGAGGCTCTCCGTCGCGAGCGATTGCAGCAGCATCGCGAAGGCCGCGAGCATCAAGGCTTGCAGCAGCAGGTCGGGGCGAAGTTTGCCCATCGAGAGCTCGCGCTGCGACGCGATTGCCACCAGCGCCACGCCCAGCAGTCGCAGCGCGTTCAGGCCCAGCAGCGGGCCGACTCCGGCAGTCTGATCGGGGCTCGGGGTCATCCGCTTGCGCAGCTTGACGAGCGCCGAAACAAACGCGAGCATCGCCGCGACCGACGCTAGAAAAATAAAATAGTTGAGCACGTAGTAGGCGTGCAGTTCGTTCATGCGAGTGGAATGAAACAGCCGCTGCGCCAACGCCATGCAGGCCGGATAGAGCGGGTGCCAATAGGCATTGACCACGCCTGCCCAGTGGTGCCCTCGCATCAGGTCCGCGATGTCCATGTACGCCATCGCATCGCCGTCCACCTGGTAGGGATCGAACTTCGTCGCCAGCCACGCGATGGGTATCAGCAGCGCGAGATAGGCCAGCAGGGCGCGGCGCAGGGTTTGCGATCTCACTGGTTTCCTCGTTGCCTGAATCTGGTCATCGGTGCGATGGGTGGGTCTCCTTCAGCATATCGCGGCTAGAGGATTGGGTGGCGGCTAATGAGCCAGCGCCGCGGCTAAAGGATATAGCGGCTCAGGTCCTGATTCTTCACAATGCCTGCAACCTGCTTCTCGACATACGCGCGGTCGACAATCAGCACACGCTCCGTAGTGGACTCGCCCGTCGCCGACTTCACCGTGCGCTCCACCAGCGCCGGCACCTTGTCCGACACCGGCCCTCCGGCGGCCTTCACAATGTCCGGAGCCTCAAAGCTGATCTCATCGAGCACCTTCTCCATGATGGTGTGCAGGCGGCGCGCGCCGATGTTTTCGGTGGTCTCGTTGACCTGGAAGGCGAAGCTCGCCATCTCTTCCAGGGCGTCGGGTGCGAACTCCAGCTTGAGCCCCTCGGTCTCGAGCAGCGCAATCGCCTGCCTGGTCAGCGACGCGCGTGGCTCGGTGAGGATGCGCAGAAAATCACCGACCGTCAGCGGCAAAAGTTCGACGCGGATCGGGAACCGGCCCTGCAGTTCGGGGATCAGGTCGCTGGGCTTGGAGACGTGGAACGCTCCCGCCGCGACGAACAGAATATGGTCCGTCGCGACCATGCCGTACTTGGTGTTCACCGTCGTTCCTTCGACGATGGGCAGGATGTCGCGCTGTACTCCCTCGCGGCTGATGTCGGGTCCGTGCCCACCCTCGCGCCCTGCGATTTTGTCGATTTCGTCAAGGAACACGATGCCCGAATCTTCAACGCGCTCGACCGCGATCCGCACCACGTGGTCCATGTCGAGCAGCCGCGACTCTTCTTCCTGCGTCAGGTACTCAAACGCGTCGGCCACCTTCATCGGACGCTTGCGGGTGCGCTGCCCGAACATGTTCGCGATCAGGTCCTTGATGCCGCTCTGGTCCATCTCCTCGGGAGCGTTGCTCAGCACCTCGATCTGCGGCTGCGCACGGTCGCGAGTCTCCAGCTCGACCATGCGGTCGTCCAGCTTGCCCTCGCGAAACTCGATCAGCAGACGCTCACGTTCACGAGTGCGCTCAGCGTCTGTCCTCTCATTCAACACGATGGCCAGCCGTATCGCCGCAGGCAGGTCATCCTTCTCCGCATCCTCTTTCGCCGCTTCCTGTTCAGGCGCAGCCTTCTCTTCTCCAAGAGCAGCCACGCCATCGGGCGCACCTTTTTCTGCGTCAGGGATGCGAGAGGCAGAGCCCTCAACCGAGCCCCCACCCTGCGTCACCAACAGGTCCACCAGACGCTCCTCGGCGGCAAGTTCGGCGCGGTCTTCCACCTCGTCCAGCTTCTCCGCCCGCACCATGTCGATGGCAATATCCACGAGGTCGCGCACGATCGATTCGACGTCGCGGCCAACATAGCCAACCTCTGTAAACTTCGACGCCTCCACCTTCAGAAACGGAGAGTTGGTCAGCTTCGCCAACCTCCGCGCAATCTCCGTTTTACCCACGCCGGTCGAGCCAATCATGAGGATGTTCTTCGGCATGATTTCGTCCGCGAGCTCGGACGGAAGTTTCTGCCGGCGAGTGCGATTGCGCAGCGCAATGGCCACAGCGCGCTTGGCCGCCGCCTGCCCCACCACATACTTATCGAGTTCGGCCACAATCTCACGCGGCGTCATCTCATCCAGCGAAAGCGCCTGGTCTTCCGCCGTGCCTGGTAAATAAATTGCCATCTACTCCGCCACCTTCAGCTCTTCAATCGCGATGCTCTGGTTGGTATAAATGCAGATCTCCGCGGCGATCTTCATACTCTTCTCGACGATCTCTCGCGCGCTCATCGGCGTGTTCTCGATCAGCGCGGTCGCCGCTGCCAGCGCAAAACTTCCTCCCGAGCCAATCGTCGCAATCAGGCCGCCCTCTGCCGGGTCGCCCACGGGATCCGGTTCAATCACGTCGCCGTCGCCCGAGAGCAGAAACATCTGCTTCGCGTCGGCGACAATCAGCAGAGCCTGCAACTGCCGCAACAGTTTGTCGGTGCGCCAGTCTTTCGCCAGCTCCACAGCCGATCGCCCAAGGTTGCCGCCATACTGCTCCAGCTTGGACTCGAAGCGCGTGAACAGCGAGAATGCGTCCGCAGTCGACCCAGCAAATCCGGCTAGAATCTTGTCGTTGTAGAGCCGTCGGATCTTCTTCGCCGAATGCTTCATCACCGTCGATCCGAGCGTCACCTGGCCATCCGCTGCCATCACCATCGCATCGCCGCGACGCACACAGATCACCGTCGTCGAGCGCACGCGGCGTCCCTCAGCCAGATCCAGCGGGTGGCCCGTGGCCATCTCCCGCACCGTAGTTTTCTTCATGGTTCGCACACCGCAGTATATCGCCGTACGGCGCGCGAACCACGCAGGGAACCCTTTTGCGCGGTTCGGGCGGGACAAGAACGCACCGCTGACAGGTGCGCTGGGCTATGCTTCCTATGAGAGTTCTACTGTGCATCTGAAGCCCTTGAAACCGATTCTCCAGTTACTGACGCATGTAATTCGCAACCCAAACTTGCGCAGCCAGGACCCGCGTTTGATCGGCGGAATCGCTGCGGGAGTCGCCGTGGTTGCGGGTGGCGTGTGGTGGTATATCGCCGCGCACCGACTGTCGTCAGAGGAGATTGAACGCCGCCGCCGCGAGGAGCTCGCCCTTGGCGGCCGCATCACTGACGGCGTCATCCTCGACGCCCGCACCCTCTCCAACGAAGACAGCATCTCCCCCTCCCCCGAAGTCCTCGTCTACAGCTACTCCCTCGCCGGACTTACCTACACCTGCGCGCAGGATGTCACGACCCTCCCCAACGAGGTTGTCGGCTTTCGCCTCGACCAATCCGTGCAGGTACGCTACGACCCTCGCAATCCCGGCAACAGCATCATCGTCTCCGAGACCTGGACCGGCCTCTGGATCCACCCGAAGTCCTGAGCCAGACCCTAGACCCGACCCCTGACGTCAGATCCCGCCTACTTCGTCGCGGCGACTGCCGGAAGCGGCGTGCCAACCTTCCGCACCGCCGCATCCACCACCGCATAGAGCAGCTGGTCGGTGTCCTTCTTGGCCATGAGCTTGATCATCGCTCCGACGCGCCGTCCAGCGGCTGCGGTCTGCGGCAGCTGCAGGTCGCGATCCTGCGCCGACAGCTCCGCTAACTGCGTCACCATATCGAAGAAAGCGTCCTCGTTTTTCCCGCTCTTCAGCCATGCCTGATGCACCGTCAGTGGGATCAACTCCGCGTTGGTGTACTTGACCTCATTGGCCTCAGGCGCATTCGCCGCCGAAGCCGGAGCAATCTCGGAGTGCTGCTGCGCTGGTTGCTGCTCCGACGGCTGCTGCTGCGCCACCGCGGGAACGCTCGCTATCGCCAAACCCGCCACGACTACTGCTCCACTTATTACCGCTCGTATCTTCATTTCAATCCTCTCGCATTCATCAAATCGCATCACTGCTTAATCCAAAGTCTCGAAAGAGGCCAGCCAATCTAGTACGGCTGGCCGCCGTAGTACTGCCGGTGGTGGTTATTCTGGTTGGCCTGCCCGGCGATCGCGCCAATACCCGCGCCGGCTGCTCCGCCGACGATGACTCCCTTCAACCCGCCACCGAAGAGCGCTCCCAGCAACGCTCCACCGGCGGCACCAATGGCTGCGCCCTGGCCTGGCCCTATGCCGCCCTGGTTGTAGTCGCGGTTGTTGTAGTCGCGATGGTCATCGCGGCGGTTGTTGTAGTCGCGATGATCGTTGCCCCTATCGTAGTGGCCGTTATAGTCGCCGCCACGGCCGCCATCGCGAGCACCCTGATAAAAGTTGTCATTGCGGCGATTGTCTTGATGACGATGCTGCGCTGCCGCCGGCAGGCATGTAGCCACCATCAGGGAAGCCGCAATCGCGCCTACCCGCAGAGTTTGTGTGTACCGATTCCAATGTCGTGATGTCATGAAAATCCTCTCGCAACCTTCGGAGGCTCGCCGCGTACGCGTTGTAAAGGGGCCCGTTGACCGCTCGTGAGCAGCCGATGACGCGCACGCGGCGTCTCCTGCTCTCTTCAGATGCCATCGCCTCTCGCCGGGTAGGCCAGTTCCTTCTGGAACCCGGCAGTCACATTCTGCGTCCAATACGCATGGACGAAACCGATTGCACCACGATGCCCACCGTAAACCTCGGAGCCACCGGCGCGCGCATCTCCCCGCTCTGCCTGGGGATGATGACCTACGGCAGCAAGAAGTGGCGCGAGTGGGTGCTCGAAGAAGACGAGGCACGGCCGATCATCCAGCGCGCCGTCGAGGCAGGCATCAACTTCTTCGACACCGCCGACGTCTACTCCATCGGCGAAAGCGAGTGCATCACCGGCAAGCTGCTGCGCGAGTTCCAGCCCCGCCGCCAGGAGCTGGTCATCGCCACCAAGGTCTACAACCCGATGAGCGATTGCCCCAATGACCGCGGCCTCTCGCGCAAACACATCATGGCGTCCATCGACGCCAGCCTCAAGCGCCTCGGCGTGGATTACATCGACCTCTACCAGATTCACCGCTTCGATCCGCTCACTCCCATCGAGGAAACCTGCGAGGCGCTGCACGATGTCGTGAAGGCAGGCAAGGCGCTGTATCTCGGCGCGTCGAGCATGTATGCGTGGCAGTTCCAGAAGATGCTCCACTTCCAATCAACGAACGGGCTGGCTCGCTTTGTCACGATGCAGAACCACTACAACCTGGTCTATCGCGAGGAGGAGCGGGAGATGATTCCGCTCTGCCTCGACCAGCGAGTCGGCTGCATTCCGTGGAGTCCGCTGGCGCGTGGATTCCTCACCGGCACGCGCAAACGCGGCGATGGCAAAACAGAAACCGTCCGCGCCCGCACCGACGACTTCGGCCACAGCCTCTACTACCGCGCCGCCGACTTCAACGTCGTCGACCGCGTTGTCGAGATCGCCGCCACCCGCCACGTCAACCCCGCGCAGGTCGCGCTCGCCTGGATTCTGTCCAAACCCGGCATCACTGCGCCTATCATTGGAGCGAGCCAGCTCTACCAACTGGAGGACGCTCTGAAGTCGTTGCAACTGAAACTCACAACCGACGAGATCAAGCGCCTCGAAGAACCCTACGAGCCGCACGCGATCCTCGGTCACAGCTACTAGAGCAGCTTCCCGGCAAATTGAGCGCAGCTTCCCCGCAACGACGAGGGTCCCATGACAATCAAGACCAGCGCGCAACACGGATGGCGGACGAAAGGGATGACCTGCATCGCAGCGGGAATCCTGCTCGGGGCGGCCGCGCTGTTGCTGCGAGCCGAGCCCGCTTGGTCGCAGAAGATGGCGCAGCCCTCGGTGCGCAACCTCTCCGGAACCATCACCGACACTGGCCGCGAACCGATTCGCAACGCCGTCGTCGAACTGCGGAACACCGCCTCCGGCGAGGTCGTCACCTACCTTACTGACGCGAGCGGCCACTACAACTTCAAGCGCCTCAACGGCAACGTCGACTATGAAGTCTGGGTGCAGTTCCGCGGCATCCGCTCTCCCACCCGCAGCATCAGCAAATTCGACAGCCACATGGCCAAGGTCATCGACTTCACCGTCCGCACCTACTGACCCGGCGGGAGGAACAGCGTCCGGCATCCATACGACCGCATTGATCGCGGCTCGCGCTCATCACCACCGCTGGTCAAATTCCCAGCTGTTCTCGCCGTCGTTCCAGTGAATATTCGCATACCGAAACGCTGGCTGGGGCAGTCGATTCGGCTCCGTCCTGCGCTGGTCCCATGCCCAGACTTCGACCTGCGGCAGAGCCGACGCACGTTCCGCACCAGTGATCAGCCCCTTGTCTTCAAGGGTCTGCAACGTATCTTGAATGGCCTGCTCTTCGGCCTCCATCTTCGCCTGAACCTCGCCCACAAATTGGGCGTCCGATCGATACGTGATGCGTATCACCCCGTGCTGGCCCCACGCCAGGTCCTTCGGCGCAATACCGAGCATCTGTGCAATCAGTCTGCCCCGTTGGCGATCATTCAAATACACGCCAAAGCCGCAGCCTGCGCCAACCTGCGGGCCCCGGTTCACCCTGATCGGATCGATCCCCGGAATCAGGATCTCCGCGGGATCATCATGATGGCTTTCGCGTACACCGTACCCATTCAATACGGGCCAACCTAACCGTGCCGCTCGGACTGCTCCAGCCCCACAATCACCTACCGAGGTCCGACCCGTTCCCTCTCCGTCCGGCGTAGTCACGGCGAGCGTCATCCACGCATGCGTTCCGCGCATCAACTCCGCAGCAAATCCCGGAGCAGGATGCAGGGCCAGCATCGCAGCCGCGGAACGTCGCAAGGACGCATTCGGCCGACCCCCTTCAGGCTTGGATGGCAACGCCAACCACTCCATCAGCACGGGCTGGACCTCCTCCGGAGGCATTCTCGCTGCCATCACAATGGCCTGCGCCGGGAAATCAGCCGCGAGCAGGCGCAACACATCCAGATCGAGAGTCACATGCATCTGGATGAGAGCATCCAGCACGGCGGCCATCGCGTCACCCCGCTGCATCTCCTCGTCCGTCCGGGGCCGCAGGCCCCCGTCAGCCTTCACCGCTTGTCTGGGCAACGGACTCCAATTCCGAGCCAATCCAACCATCTCCGGAATCAGCAACTCATCTTTGCGCTGTAGCGCAAACGTGGCACCCCACGCCACCAGCCGAGGTTCGCCCGACCGCAGCCAAGTGGACACTGTGTCCTCGGGAGGATGTCCTCCGACACAGGCCTCGCAGGGCGATTGCGCCCGCGTTCCCGGGCCGCCCATTGCCAGAATGAGTACGAGCACAGCCCAACGCATGCGGCTCATATGCGGAGAATAGCGTTCCACTTCGAATATCGCAAACCGCACACCCCCGGCATCCTTAACGGGATAAACTTTCCGAAATGGCTATCTATCTCATCACCGGCGTCGCGGGCTTTATCGGCTCGCATCTTGCGGAGGCTCTGCTCGCGCGCGGGCACTGCGTGCGTGGTCTCGACAACTTCGCTACCGGCAAGCGCGGCAACATCCCCGCTGGCGTGGACTTCATCGAAGCCGATCTGGCCAATGCTGACGCGGTTGCGAGCGCCTGCCTCGGTGTCGACGCAATCCTCCACGAGGGAGCGCTGCCCAGCGTGCCGCGCAGCGTGAAGGACCCCAGGACGAGCCACTACGCCAATCTGGACGGCACCTTCAACCTGCTCGAAGGCGCGCGCGCCGCTGGCATCAAGCGCGTGCTCTACGCTGCGTCGAGCTCCGCGTACGGCAATCAGCCCGGCTTCCCGCGAGTCGAAACCATGACGCCGCAGCCCATCGCGCCCTACCCCGTGCAGAAGCTCGCCGGCGAGCTCTACATGCAGAGCTACGCCCGCGTCTACGGCATGGAAACCGTCTGCCTGCGCTACTTCAACATCTTCGGACCGCGCCAGGCACCCGACTCGCCGTACTCCGGAGTCATCGCGAAATGGGCGCTCCAAATGCTGCGCCCCTCCGCCGACCCAGTCCACCAGCCAATCATCCAGGGCGACGGCGAACAGGGCCGCGACTTCACCTACATCGCCAATGCGGTCAGCGCCAATCTCCTCGCGCTCGAAGCTCCCGCCGAACGCGTCGCCGGGCGCGTCTTCAACACCGCCTGCGGCGAGCGCATCTCGCTCAACGATACTTTCCGTCTGCTCGCGAAGATCACCGGCTACACCGCTCCGCCGCTCTACACCGAAACCCGCGCCGGCGACATCCGCGACTCCCTCGCCGACATCTCCGCCGCCCGCGAAGCCTTTGGCTACAACCCCTCCGTCGGCTTCGAAGAAGGCCTCGCCCTCACCGTCGACTGGTGCCGCACGCTGCTCGCCGCGCCCGAGCCAGCCCGCGCGTGAGCAACCCTCTCCTGCTTTCAGAGTGGATCGCGCGTGTCGAATCGCGCGAGACCCGCATCGCCATCATCGGCCTCGGCTACGTCGGTCTGCCGCTCGCCCTGCTCTTCGCAGAGGCTGGCTTCCGCGTCACCGGTTTCGACATCGACGCCACCAAAATCGCCGCACTCAACGACGGCCGCTCCTACATCCATCACATCCACCCCGAACAGATCGCCGCCGCACGCTCCGCTGGCTTCTGTGCGACGACCCGCTTCGTCGAGCTCAGCGAGTGCGACGCGATTCTCATCTGCGTCCCCACGCCGCTCGCGCCCGATCACTCCCCCGACATGAGCTTCGTGACCGGCACCGTCGAGGCGCTCGCACCGCACACCCGCCCCGGCCAGCTCATCGTGCTCGAAAGCACCACCTGGCCCGGCACCACTACTGAACTCGTTGTGCCCACGCTCGCACGCCTCGGGCCAGCGGGCACGCGCGTGCAGCGCGAGCAAATCGCGACAGCAAACACCGTCGACGCTCTCCTCGTCGCCTTCTCCCCCGAGCGCGAAGATCCCGGCAACACCACTACCCCCCGCCACGCCGTTCCCAAGGTGATAGGCGGCATCAGCCCCGCCGCCGCCGCCGCTGCCGCCGCGCTCTACGGCTCCATCTTCGACCGCACCGTCATCGTCAGCTCCACCGAAGCCGCGGAGATGACCAAGCTGCTCGAAAACATCTATCGCGGCGTCAACATCGCCCTGGTCAACGAGCTCAAGCAGCTCTGCCTCGCCATGGGCATCGATATCTGGGAGGTCATCGACGCGGCGGCCACCAAGCCCTTCGGCTTCCATCCCTTCTACCCCGGCCCCGGCATTGGCGGCCACTGCATCCCCGTCGACCCCTTCTACCTCAGCTGGCGAGCCAAGCAATTCAACCAGCCCACCCGCTTCATCGAACTCGCCGGCGAGGTCAACGAGGCCATGCCCGCGTTCGTCGTCCAAACCGTCGAGCGCGCCCTCCAGCGCTCCGGCCTCGCGCTCTCCGGTGCGAAGATCCTGCTGCTCGGCATCGCCTACAAGCGCGACGTCGACGACCTCCGCGAGTCCCCCGCCCTCGTCCTGTTCGAGCTCCTCCAGCGCGCCGGAGCCGCCGTCAGCTACAACGACCCCTACTTCCCCGAGGTTGGCGCAGGACGCCATTACTCGCTGAAAACAAGCTCTACGCCGCTCGACCGCGTGCCCGAGTTCGACTGCGTCCTGCTCGTAACCGACCATTCCGCCTACAACATCCCCGCGCTCACCGCCGCCAGCAAGCTCTTCGTCGACACCCGCAACGCCACCCGTGGCCTCACCGCTCCAAACATCGTGCGGTGCTGAGCCACACCGCTCTGACTGTCCCAGACTGATACACTCGACTGCAAATCGCCATGCAAGGGTGATCGTTCCAATTTGGGACACTTAGCTTAGAAGCATCTTGGAAACATTCAGGAAACATCCAGCGTTTCCTCATCCCGCAGGGCTTCTGATCCGATCAACAAGGTATGGATCAGGGCCCCCGAACTGAATTAACAGGTACCAGCTTGCCGCCGAGCCGTTTCGCGAGCCCCCACTTCCGCACTTCGACCACCACGGTCGTCCCCCGCCGTTCTCTCCCGCGTCTGCGCCTCTGTGCCACGCTCGCCCTGCTGGCCGCGCCTC
>DATCBR010000265.1:0-2469 GCA_036511765.1 Acidobacteriaceae bacterium
AGGTCGGGATCAACTCCGCCAGCAAGGGCGACACCATCGGCGAACAGATCTACTGGGCCATCAACCGCAGCACGGACGTGACTGTGGGCACCATCTACTACTCCGCGCGCGGCTGGGAGCGCACCGCCGGCATCCGCTACCGCGGCCTCGGGCAGGACTTCGCGCGTGGCAGCTACAACGCGCTTGAGGACCGCGGCTACCTGCCCGTCGGCTCTACCGTCCGCGTCAACCAGAGCGGCACGGACGTGCTCTTCAGCGGTCGCAAGGACCTGATCGCCGCGGATGACGCGCCAGAGTCCGGCGCGCCCGCCCCATCGCAAGGCCAGGCCAGGCTAGTGGCGGAGGTCGAATACCTCAGCTCCTTCCCCTATCGCGAGGCCTTCTCCTCGAACTTCAACCAGGCGGTATCGAGCGACGTGATCTCCGACGTCTACGCCCTGCGCGAGTGGAACGGCATGGCGGCTTCACTCGAAGGCGATCGCTACGAGGGGGAGAAGCGCGTCGCCAGCCTGCCCTTTCCGCAGTGCCAGGCATTTGTCCCGTCGCGCTGCGAGGAGCAGGTGCGCATCTTCCATGCGCCATCCATCGAGTTCGCCACGACGGATCATGCGCTCGGCGCTACCCGTCTGCAATGGAACATCGACAGCTCGGTGACGGCATTGAAGCGCACCCAGCCCAGCTTCGCTACCAGCGGAATGGTGGAGCGCCTGGATCTTCACCCGGAGCTTGCGCTTCCGCTTCACTTCGGCGGATGGAACGCCCGCGCATCGCTGGGTGGCCGCAACACGTTTTACAGCCGCAGCCGGGTGCCCCCCGTGCCTGGAGTACCGGGGAGTCCGGTGGAAAGCACAGCAGCGCTGAACCGCGCGAATGTTGAGGCGCTGTTCGATCTGCGTCCTCCTACCCTGGAGCGAACATTCGATGCCGCCTGGTTGCGACGGCTGTTCGGCGGAGAGGTGAAGCACACCATTGAGCCGCAGTTGACCTATCGCTACGTCAGCGGCATCGACAACTTCCGCAACATCCTGCGCTTCGATGCGACCGACATTGCGAGCGACACAAACGAGCTGGAGTACGGCGGAACGCAGCGGCTCTTCCTTCGCCGTGGCGGAGACAAGCCATGCCGTCCTGCCGGCTCTGTCGCGGATGCGACTGAGATACTTGGTTACGCCGGCGCCCAGGAAGATGCCATTGAAGCGCCCGGCGAGGCCGCGGGGAGGCACGACGAAACGCCTCGGGTATGCGGCAACCGCGAATGGATCAGTTGGCGCGTCGCGCAGAAAGTTTTCTTCGATTCGCATTTCGGCGGCGCAGTCACCACAACCGGGCCAAGAAGCATCCTGGCCACCACGCTGGACTTCTCAGGCATCTCGTTCCTCACCGGGCCGCGCAACCTGTCGCCGCTCATCTCGCGGCTGCGCGTGCGCACGTCGGAGAAGCTGGACGTCGAGTGGGACTTCGACTATGACACCGTCGCGGGCAGGTACACCGCGAATAATCTCTACGCAGACGCGCACTGGGGCGACCCCGCCGATCCCTCCCGCCGCTACATCTTCGCGGGAATCGGATACGCACGGCTGAACGCACCCGCGCGCTCTTACGTCGAGGGGGTTCTGTCTTCGGTTGCGGACTTCAATCAGATGCGCGTGCTGCTCGGCTTTGGCAAGCCCACCCGCCCGGGACTGAGCGCGGCCGCCAGCGCAGGCATCGACCTCAATCTGGGTTCAGTCCAATATGGCGCGATCCAGACCTCGTACAACTGGAACTGCTGCGGCCTCAGTATCGAGTACCGCAAGTACGAACTGGGATCGGCGCGTAACGACAATGGCTACAAGTTCAACTTCACCCTGGCCAACATCGGCAGCGCGGGCAATCTGCGGCACTCGGAGCAGGTGTTTTGAGCCGCGTCTCCCTGCCTGCGCGCAGTGTCCCCCACACCGTCATCCCGTGGTTTTCTACGGTGGCGCATGGCGGGTTTACTGCAATTCTGCGTGAGATAATCATGTTTGTGCCGATTCGCCTGAACCGCGTCCGCCTGCTTGCATCCGTGGCCCTTTTCGCCTCAGCGGCGACGCTTGGCTGCCATGCCCAGACCCCGTCTAAAAACGGTCCCGCAGTGCAGGCCGGCGTCAAACTGTCACCACAGGTGGAGCGCCGCATTGAGGTGATGGTGCGCAACCGCTCCAACGTTACGCCTGACTACGCTATTGACATCGGCGTTCCTACCGCGTCAGAGATCGCCGGCTACGACCAGGTGATGGTCAGCTTCTCCTTAAATGGTTCGACAGCCAAGTCGCTGCCCTTCTTTGTCTCGACGGACGGCAAGACGCTGGCCCAGTTCAACAAGTTCGACATGAATGTCGACATGCGCAACGCGCTCTCGGATGCCGGACGTCCCGCGCGGGGCGGCGACGAGCACGCGCCGGTGCTGATCGTCGGCTTTGACGATCTCGAGTGTCCCTATTGCGC
>DATCBR010000266.1:0-4405 GCA_036511765.1 Acidobacteriaceae bacterium
CTGAACGCCAGTTGCCCCAACACGGCGCACGGCGGCATGACCTTCGGGACTGATCCCGACGCGCTGTATCAACTGGCGCGGCGCTGCCGGGAGGTGGCCGCGAGGTCTGGGCGTCCGGTGATGGTGAAGCTCTCGCCCAACGTGACTGACATCCGGCTGATGGCGAAGGTGTGCGAGGATGCGGGCGCGCAGGCCATCAGCCTGGTCAATACCTTTGTCGCGCTGGCGATTGATGTCGAGCGGAGGAAGTCGCGCATTGCGAACTTTACTGGCGGCCTTTCCGGGCCGGCCATCCGGCCGATTGCCGTGCGCATGGTGTACGAAGCTGCCCAGCAGGTGAAGATCCCCGTGGTGGGCATGGGCGGCATCGTGCGCGCGGAGGATGCGGTGGAGTTCCTGCTGGCCGGCGCGACGGCGGTGGAGGTGGGCACGGCCAGCTACGCCGATCCGCGGGCCGTTGAGAACATCGCCAACGGTCTCAAGCGTTGGTGCGCAGGCCACGATGTGGCGAAGGTGAGTGAGCTGACGGGCGGGCTGCAGCGATGACCACCCCCCTCCCTATAGAAAATTCCAGATGATTGAAAAACAAGGACTTGCAAGCGGTGATTGAAAATAAAGCACTTACGAAGTGTTCGTTGAAAGCAAATGGCTTATGTGGATCACGCAAGACTTAGCGGAGCACGGACAGGCTCGACCACAAGGGAAAAGCCCGGCGCGATGGCCGGGCCTCTTCTTCTGCTACCTAAGACTATTTTACCAAGCGGGGCATAACTGTTATGCCAAGTCTATCTCTCGATGGTGCAGTGGTTTAGGCGGTTTTGGGGCTTGACAGGATTTCTGCGCCTGACATGATTCTAGGCGTATGCCAGCAACGAGTGTGCGAAGGGAGCCAGTCCATGCCTATGATCTTTTCGACCTCGACTGGGAGCTCATCGGAGTCTACGCCGTATTGTTGGCTATCCTGTTGGCCTCAGGCGTGGTGATCCGAGCTGCGCGGAAGTGGCGTACCAGTTTGCGCGTGACGGTCAAGGCAGTGACTTGGCCTATCGCGATACTATCGGCACTTTTGCTGGGAATTGAATTGCTGGTTCCTGGCCGCGTAACCAAATCACCTGCCGTCTTTTCTCCCGACCGCTCAAAGGCTGCAAGGGTGAGGACGGCGGATGAGGGCG
The DNA here is from genome assembly GCA_036511765.1 of Acidobacteriaceae bacterium. GTDB lineage: Bacteria > Acidobacteriota > Terriglobia > Terriglobales > Acidobacteriaceae > Edaphobacter. The sequence continues at coordinate 1,173 of DATCBR010000266.1, forward strand.
CAACTGGCGGCGACTCCACGGTTGATATTTTTTCAAACCATGGTTTTTCTTATACGCAGGTCTATTGGGGGGAATGGGAGTCAGTCGGGGATCAAGACCTTCATTGGGTTAGCAACTCTGGGCTCCAAATCACACGCCGAACCGATGTATCAGTGCAAGAGCACGTCTACGGTGACTGTTCGCTGTATTGCGCGCTAATCTGGCCCTGCTTTCCTCAGGGGCATCCACGGATGCGGCATAAAATGGTCGTGTGACGACCACTGAGATGATCTCCCCTGAGAGAGCTACTGCTTCCGACCCCAACAGCGCAGCCGCAAATGTCGCGGCTCATGCGCCCGACGCCGCGCATGTTACCGATGCAGGTCTGCGGCGCATCACGCGCGCGCTGCTGAGCGTGACGGACAAGACCGGGCTGGTGGAGTTTGCGCGGGCGCTGGCGAAGCACAATGTCGAGCTGGTCTCCACCGGCGGGACGGCGAAAGCCCTGCGCGATGCCGGGCTTGACGTCCGCGACATCAGCGGGCTAACGAATTTTCCTGAGATGCTGGACGGCCGCGTGAAGACGCTGCACCCCAAGGTGCATGGCGGCATCCTGCACATGCGCGGCAACGCGGAGCATGTGGCGACGGTGAAGGAACATGGGATCGAGCCGATCGACATGGTAGTGGTGAACCTCTACGCCTTTGAGAAGACAGCGAGCCGGCCGGGCGTGGCCTTCTCGGATGTGATCGAGAACATCGACATTGGCGGCCCGTCGATGGTGCGGTCGGCGGCGAAGAACTTTGAGGACGTGGCGATTGTGACGGCGGCGGCGGACTATGCCGCGATCGCCGAAGAGATGGCCGCAAACGGAGGCGCGCTGGGACGGGCGACGCGCTGGCGGCTGGCCAAGGCTGCCTTTGCGACGACGGCAGCGTATGACGCTGGCATTGCCACCGCGCTCGAAAGCATTGCGGAGCCTGCGCCGCATGGCGTCCCTGCGGTATTCGACGCGGAGGCCATGCCGGAGACGCTGCGCATCGTCGAACCGTGCAAGGCGGTGCTGCGCTACGGCGAGAACCCGCACCAGCGGGCTGCGCTTTACGTAGACGGCAGCGGGCGCGGCGTAGCGAACGCGAAGGTCCTACAAGGAAAAGAACTGAGCTACAACAACCTCGTCGATCTGGACGCCTGCTGGGAGCTGGCGAGCGAGTTCGGAGAGACGGCAGTCGCCATCATCAAGCACACCAACCCATGCGGCGCGGCAACGGGAGCGACGGTGCTCGAAGCCTATCAGCGCGCTCTCGCGTCCGATCCTGTATCGGCCTACGGCGGCGTCATCGGTATCAACCGCGAGGTGGACGGCGCAGCTGCAGAGGAGATCGCCAAGCTGTTTGTGGAAGCCATCGTCGCGCCGGGCTACACACCCGACGCAATCACCCGCTTTGCCGCGAAGAAGAACCTGCGCCTGCTGGAGATCGCCGCCGGCCCGGGCGGATCTGGAGAGACCGCACGCGTGATTAAGCAGGTATCCGGCGGATTTCTCGTCCAGGACGCCGACCGGCATCCGATCACCGACTCCGAATTAAAGGTCGTGACCAGGCGCGCACCCACCTCCGAGGAGATGCGCGCGCTCCGCTTTGCCTGGAGCGTCTGCAAGCATGTCAAGTCGAACGCCATCGTCTACGCGAGATTCGACAACGGCCACGGCCAGACGGTCGGCGTAGGCGCCGGACAGATGAGCCGTGTGGACGCCGCAAAGTTCGGCGCCATGAAGGCGGCGCTGCCGCTGGCCGGCTCTGTGGCCGCCTCGGACGCGTTCTTTCCTTTTCCGGACGGCCTGGAGACGGTCGTCGCAGCCGGCGCAACGGCAGTGGTCCAGCCCGGCGGCAGCGTGCGGGACGCCGAGGTGATCGAGGCGGCGGACCGCCTGGGCGTTGCCATGATCTTCACCGGAATCCGGCACTTCCGGCACGGGTAAAGCCCAGGTTCGAGGTTCAGGGTTCGCGGTTCGAGCGGGCTCCCTGCAAATTGCGCCAGATCGGCGCGGGCAGAGGTAGAATTGTTCGCAATCGGTCTGGATGCCTCAGCATCCAAGGGTTACGCTGTTCCGTCTAATGGATCAGCGTTGCGCGCTGCCCCTGAAGCCGGATAGGAACCCTTTGCTCATGAAGCTCTTCCCTCGTTTTTTGCGAACCAACCTCCTCCGGCGTGTGCCTCTTTCATTGCTCGCGATGGCGGTTGGCGTGTCGCTTGCGCCAATGGCGCCCGCGCAAAAGATCAGTCCGGCCGATCCCATGCGGCAGGCGCAGGGTTCCACTGCCCCCACCGACAGCCCGGACCGTTCCAGCTCGTACTATCACTTCGGCCTGGCGCACATGTATGAGGAGATGGCCGTCAACGCCGGTCGTCCGGACTACGCAACACAGGCCATTGAAGAGTACAAGCTGGCGTTGAATGCTGACCCGAACTCAGCGCTGCTCGAGGACGGACTGGCGAACCTCTATTTCCGGCTGGGGCGTGTGCAGGAGGCGGTGAGCGCGGCCAAGGACCAAGTGAAGCGCGATCCCAACGATGTGGACGCGCATACCCTGCTGGGGCAGGTATATGTCCGCCTGCTGGGCGATGCGCAGACGCCGCAGTCGCAGCAGACGCTGGCCCAGGCCATCACGGAGTATGAGACGATTGCGCGGCTGAAGCCGCAGGACATTGAAGCGAAGCTGTTGCTGGGCGAACTGTACGCGGCCAACCACGAATCTGCCAAGGCGGAGGCGGAGTTCAAAGAGGCGCAAAAGATCGACTCGAACTCCGAGGAAGTCGTGCTGAGCATGGCGAAGCTCTACTCCGATGAAGGCGACCTGCAGCGCGCGGCGGGCATATTGGCGGCAGTGCCGCCGGGGGACCGTTCGGGGCGTGAAGAGTTTGCGCTGGGCCAGAGTTATGACCGCCTGAAGAAGTCGAAGGAGGCTGCGGCGGCCTATAAGCGTTCGCTGGACCTGGAGCCGGACAACCCTGAGGTGGAACTGGCGCTCGCCAATGCGTTGTTGGAAGACGACCAACTGGACGAGGCGCTGACGATGTTCCAGACGCTGCAGACGGCCGATCCGACCGATCTTCGCTCGGCGATCCAGATTTCCGAGATACAGCGCCGGCAGGGGCATTACGACGAATCGCTGGCCACGCTGGAGAAGTTGAAGTCGCAGGTCCAGCCGGGCAGCAACGAAGAGTTGCAGTGGGGCGTGAATGAGGCGCTG
>DATCBR010000267.1:0-3098 GCA_036511765.1 Acidobacteriaceae bacterium
CTGCGGCGGGCGTCTTCGGGTAGCCCAGCATCTCCGCGACTGCGGTGCGCAGCAGGTTGCGGTCCACCACCGGCATCCGCTCCAGGCGCCAGTTCTGGGCGTGCTTCTGGATCAGACCGTCTACCTCTTCCTCGCGTTGCGTTGCGAGGCGATGCAGATCGTCAGCAAATCCGCGGGTTTCGTCGTCGACATCGTCGCGCGAATCCCAGAAAAGCCTCTCCACCTCTTCCGGCTTCTGCTTGCCGAGGTCGCCCTGAAAGAGCATCTGCATGGCGAGTTCGCGTGACTTGCGGCGAGTTCCCATCAGGCTTTCCCCTCGGCCAGCCGCTGCTGAGCTAGCTTATCCTGCGCCAGTTTTTCCTGTATCGACGCCATCTCGATGGCTGCAATCGCTGCCTCGAAGCCCTTGTTTCCGGCCTTCAGCCCAGCTCGGTCGAGCGCCTGCTCCAGGGTCTCGCAGGTGAGTACGCCGAACGCATGAGGCACGCCCGTATCCTGCTGCGACTGCCCGATGCCGCGCGCGACTTCGTTGTAAATGGCTTCATAATGAGCAGTTTCGCCGCGAAGCAGAACTCCCAGCGTAATGATTCCGGCGAACCGTTTGGTCTCTGCGAGCGTGCGGGCAGCCGAGGGAATCTCCCAGGCTCCGGGAACGCGGACTATCTGGATGTCGGCTTTGGCGCAGCCGCTACGGTGCAAGGCGTCCAGCGAGCCCTGCAGCAGACGGTCGGTGATGACCGCGTTCCAGCGCGCGACTACGATCGCAAACCGTTTGCCTGCAGCAGATAGATCGCCCTCAATCGCTACCGGCTTGTTGTGCAGCGGGTTTTCGGACTCCCAGAAGCCGAGGGTCAAACCAGCGCCAAGATCGACCGTAAACAGGCGCGAGTTCCAGTGCGTAAGTGTTGATGCAGATAGACTTGCGGCCACATCTTCGGTGCGCCGATGGGCGATCAGCCAGGTCTCTACGGCTGCATGCACTGTATCCAGTTGGGTTACCTCGACCAGCAATGCAGGAACTGTTGGCATGCGGCCGGTGACGAACTCCAGATTACCCAGAGGTGCGAGGAAGGATTCACCCTTGCCAGTCGCGTCTTTCCAGCCTTTTCCCTGCTCGAAGCCCAGCGCCCGGAACAGGTCTCCGAGCTGCGTGAAGGCTTCCTCCGAGGCGACCTGCGCGACGGTTGTAAGTCCCTTGATCATCCTTCGATTGTACCGTTATCGTGCGCGCTCAATCCCTCTTCACGCTGCAAACCGCGTGACTTAACGGTCCTACAGGCTGCACCTGCGCGGGAAGCGCAACTTGGCGAGACGAGGAAGGCTATTTGGCGAGACGAGCCGCCGAAGGTCTCAGATGACTGACGCTGGTCGGCTGCTGGAGGGTGACGATGAGCACCGTCGCGGGGTCGTCTCCGACACAGGTGTAGCTGTGAGTCGTCGTGGAGTCGAAGTAGACTGAGTCGCCGGTGCGGAGGTCGTGGGTGTGCTCCCCGTGCGTGATCCGCAGAGCACCTCGCATGACATAGAGGAACTCGAAGCCACCATGCTTGTGGAAGTTGGTGTCGGGGCCTTTGCCGGGTTGGAACTCGGCGAGGTAGGGATCGAGCTGGCGGTCGGGAACGAGATAGCCGAGGCTCTCGAAGAAGTAGTTCGGATTCTCTGCTCCGGATTGCGGGAGTCGCACGCGGTCCTCGACGCGATGGATGCGGAAGACGGTCTGCGGAGTGGGATTGAAGAAGTAGTTGAGGTCCTTGCTGAAGACCATCGCGATCTTCGCGAGGTTACGCAGTGTGGGAACGACGCGACCGGTCTCGAGTTGGGAGAGGAAGCTGGCAGAGAGGCCACTGTGGCGACCGAGTTCGACCAGCCCCATGGAGGCCCGCTGACGCAGAGCGCGGATCCGCTGACCGATGCGCTTTTCCTGGATGAGGGATTCGACTGCATCGCCACCGACCTGAACGTTGGACGGTATGCTTCCGGCCGGATCGACATCCTCGGCTCCGGACAGCGGAGGAGGGACCAGAGCGGATGATTGGACGACTTCAGCCTTATCTCGCATACAGAGTTCCCTCCAGAGGAAACATCTTCTACCGAAGATGCCTTGATGTACAGGTCCTACCCGACGAAGCTCACCGAGGGGAAGGGCTGCTTAGGTCTTACTGCAACTTACCGTCGCTGAGATCGTAGACGACGATGCCGAGGTCGTTGAGCCGGCTGATGGTGATCTCGAGGTTGCGGCGGACGGCAGGCTCAGCGGAGTGCGGGGTTTTGTTGGCCTCCTCGATGGCGACGACGCGGCCATAGGGCCAGGAGGATTGGGGGACGGCGCTGATGGCATCGCCGAGCGTATCGGCGCTGATGTTGAGTTCCTGGCGGCGAGCGCCAACGGGACGAAGCATGCCGCCGACGCCGAGGTCGCTAGTGTTGGCATCGGCGAGGGTGACCTGCAGTTCGAGCATGGCGGGCTGCACGGTGAGCACGGGGTTCTGCCAGCTTTCGAAGCTGTGGATGGCCATGTAGGTGTTCTTGGAAGGGGGAGGAATACGGTCGAGCTCTTCGCGCTGGGTTTCGAGCTCTGCACGCTGCCGGGCGTGCGTCTCCACCGACGAGGCGTGAGTCGAGTGCCCGGAGCAGCCAGAGAGCGGGAGCAAGAGAGCTGGAAGAACGCAGGCAGCGGAAAAGGTTCGCAGATTCAGCACGTCTCATAGGATACCAAGATCGAGGGATGCGTTGGTTGGGCGGGAGCGGATTCCCGGCGAAGCGCTGTCGGCTGGGGTGGAGCGGAGAGCCAAAACGGCGGAGCTGGTAGGCTCCGCCGCTGGTTGATCCGGGTACAGGACGATCTAGTGGTGACCGCCACCGCCGCCGTGGTTGCCGCCACCATGGTTGCCACCGCCGCCACCATGGTTGCCGCCACCGTGATTGCCGCCGCCGCCGCGCATCTGGCCGCCGCCGCGCATCTGGCCACCGCCGCGCATCTGGCCGCCACCACGCATTTCGCCGCCACGTCCGTAGCCACCACGCATTTCGCCGCCGCGTCCGTAGCCACCACGCATTTCGCCGCCGCGTCCGTAGCCACCACGCATTTCGCCGCCACG
>DATCBR010000268.1:0-7718 GCA_036511765.1 Acidobacteriaceae bacterium
AGGCCACCAGCTCGGTCGACACCGACACGGAGCACCGCGTCCGCCTCGCCCTCTCACGGATGATTACAGACCGTACCTCAGTCCTGATCGCGCACCGGCTCAGCACCATCCAGTCCGCGGACACCATCCTCGTGATGCACAAGGGCACGCTGCGCGAGCGCGGCAGCCACCAGCAACTGCTGGCTCAGCGCGGCCTCTACTGGAAGCTTTACCGCCTCCAATATCGTGACCAGCAACTCGAATACCCGGCCGGCGATGCTGTCCATCCCACGGTATAGGCCGATAAGGACCAGCCCAATCGCAAACTCTATCTGTGGCTAAAAGTGGTAGGCCACTCCTACCGCTGGGATCGAGATGACCTCATACCGGTCGGTGACGTAACTGGGTTCGCCGAAGCTGGGCGTTTTGACCAGAAACCCCCGGTATTCGATACGCACATCGAAGCTCGGACTCAGTTCGTAGGCCAATCCGCCGCCAAACAATCCTCCAAAGCCCTTCGTGCCCTTCGTCCCCAGCAGCGTCGTCTTGTTGTCCAGGACCGGGGTAAAAATCATCGTTCCAATGCCCGCCTCGACAAACGGGTTGAACCGCTTGAACGTCATGCTGTAGACGTAAGCGGCGCTGATCTCCTGCTGCCGCGAGTGCACGCGAGGATAGGGCTGGAAGCTGGTGACGTACTTCTGCTGGTCCTGCGCGAAGCTGTAGTTCAGCTCCACGGCACTGCGCGGCGTCAGCATATAGCGATAACTCAATAACGCGCCAAACGCGCCCGTCATGCTCTGCTGCACGTTGGCTGCCCCATGGATGGTTGGACCTAAGATTCCGGTGCCACTGATGCTAATGTCCTGGCGGCTCTCCTGCGCATACCCTCGAGCGGCGAGAAGCACCAGCACGCCCAACAACATCGTCTTCTTCATTCTTGGCTATTTCCTCTTCAGTGGCTCGCGATCCGATCCCTCGGAAAGATCCAGAGCATACGCAAACGCTGGCCCCGCCGCCCTCTGTGATCGCTCCCAATATTGTACCCGCTCCACTCGCCCGCGTGGGGAGGACGCTCTGGCCAGAGGGCGGGCGTGTATCTGCTGTATTGAAAGAGACGGTCCGCACGCGGCAACGGAAGCACAAAAAGTGACGCACACCGCAGAAAGGCCGGAGCGCAAATACACCCCGGCCTGACTTCGAATCGAACTGACTTATGGACTACTGCGCTGGAGGAGGACCGCCCATGCCGCCACCGCCGCCACCGCGGCGCGGCTGTGCTGCCAGATAGGCATCATACTTCGGCTTCTGTTCGTCGGTCAGCATGGCCTTGATCTTGTCGTTTTCCTCGGTGCGCATCGCCTGCATCTTCGGCATCAGCGTCTGCATGTCATCGCCCGAATTGCGGAGATCCGCCATCTTCTTCTGGTCATCGGTCAGCAGTGTCGTGATCTTCGTCTTCTGGTCAGCCGTCAGTGTTACGGCCTTGTCAATCGCGTCTACACGCGCCTCGGGCGTCATTCTGCCCATGCCACCGCCGCCTTGCGCCATCATCGGCATCGTGAGCGCGGCGCTGCAAATTGCCACGGCGCCAATGCGCCCGGCATACTTCAGAATCGTCTTGTTCATCGGTGTTCTCCAGTGTCGATACCGGCCAAAAAGGCGCCGGTGGATCAATCTACCAGCTACAGACGCTGACCGTCTCCAAATTGTTTGAGGCTGCTGAAATTATTTTCAGCCCGAAATCTTGCGCATATAAGCGCAAAGCCCGTAGCCGTTACGCAGTTGCGGCTGTTCCCTCATCCCTGTGCCCTGCCCTTATCGCTCCTGCTGAAAACAATAGGGATCGCCCTGTGCCGCAGCATATGCCTCCACAATCTTGAGGAATGCCCGCGCCGCGTGGCTCAGGCTGGCCTGCCGCCGATACACCAACCGTAGTCGCCGCTCCAGTTGCAGTTCTTTGATCTTCACGTGGACCAACGCGCCCGACTCCAGCTCCGGCGCTACCGCCAGCCCCGGAACCAGCGCCACCCCATTGCCCGCCTCCACAAACCGCTTGATCGCCTCCAGTGACGGCAGCTCCACCCCGATGCGCAGTGGCGTTCGGTTCCGCTCAAACGCTTCGATCACCTTTGCCCGCTGCGGCGTGGAGATATTGTGCGCGATAAAGTTCTGACCGCCCAGCTCGCGAATGGAGACTTCCTTCTGCTTCGCCAGCGGACTCTTTGGGTTCACCACAAAATCCAGCTGGTCGCGATACACCGCGATCGACCGTATCTGCGGGTCGTCCGGCCGGAAGCTCAACACTCCGATCTCGACCGAGTGCATCAGCACGTCGTCCGCAATGCGGCTGGCCAGCGCGCGGTGTACGGTCACCTTGATCCGCGGGTTCTGCCGCCGGAACTCATCCAGCATGGGCAACAGATATAGGCAGGTGTATTCGTTCGCCGCCAGGTTCAACCGCCCGCAATGCAGCGCGCGCAGTTCGGCCAATGCATCTCTGGATTCAGCCCGCAGGTTCAGCAGCTTGGTCGCGTACTCCTTTAAGACCTCGCCCGCATCGGTCAGCGTACCATCGCGCGTCGACCGCTCAAAGAGCGTCTCGCCCAGCTCGCCTTCCAGCTTCGCGATTGCCTGGCTTACCGCCGGCTGTGTGCGATGCAGCCGCGTGGCCGCGCGAGAGAAGCTCCGCTCCTCCGCCACCGCCAGAAACATCTCCAGTTGAAAGAGGTCCATCAGTTCCCAAGCTCCGGCAAAGGCAAAAACTCAACGCGGATGAACACGGATAGAAGCACGGATTTTTAAAGGAAAGGTGAAATGCAAAAGCACTTCAGGGATACGTCGCTTCTCTCAGGACCACGATCTTCGAAAAACTTTGTTTTAAACTCTGTCTTTAATGCGTGCTTTATCCGTGTCATCCGCGTTAAGCCTTTGTCTTTAGCACCACCTCGAATACACCCATTCATAATACTGATATTCCCGCAGCCTACCATAAGCCTGCATTATCCTTATGTCAGTACCGCCCGAGGCCGAACCTATGTCTCCAGCCGACGTCAACACCAACGGCACAGCACCGCATCGCGAGTCTGTATCAGACTCTGCGCGCATCCTCTTCTTCGACACCACCCTGCGCGATGGCGAGCAGTCCCCCGGCTGCACCATGCACGCTGATGAGAAGCTGCGCATGGCGCATCAGCTCGCCGCGCTCGGCGTCGACATCCTCGAGGCCGGCTTCGCTATCGCCTCCGAAGGCGATCTGGAATCCATCCGCACCATCGGGCGAGAAGTCGGAAGAAATGGATCGGGCCCTATCATCGCCTCGCTCGCCCGCTGCAAGCGCGAGGACATCGAGGCCGCCGCCCGCTCCATCGAGCCCGCCTCCCGCGCCCGCATCCACACCTTCCTCTCCACCTCGGACCTCCACCTCGCCGCCAAGCTCAGGATCACCCGCGAGCAGGCCCTCGACCAGATCGCCGAGATGGTCGCCCTCGCCCGCACCCACTGCGACAATATCGAGTTCTCCCCCGAGGACGCCACCCGCACCGACCGCGACTTCCTCATCAAGGTCTGCGAGGTCGCGATCCAGGCTGGAGCCACCACGCTCAACCTGCCGGACACCGTCGGCTACTGCCTGCCGCAGGACTACGCGCAGATGTTCCTCGACGTGCGCGCCCGCGTCCCCGGCATTGAAAAAATAACCCTCTCCGCGCACTGCCATGACGACCTCGGCCTCGCCGTCGCCAACACCCTCGCTTCGGTACAAGCCGGCGTAAGGCAAGTCGAGTGCGCCATCAACGGCATCGGCGAACGCGCCGGCAATGCTTCGCTCGAGGAACTCGCCGCCATCTTCACCGTCCGCCATTCGCCGGAGAACCTGCCCTACACGCACAACATCGTGATGAACAAGCTCTACCCCACCAGCCAGATGCTCACCGAGTGCATCAGCTTCGGCGCCGCGCCCAACAAGGCCATCGTCGGCGCCAACGCCTTCGCCCACGCCGCCGGCATCCACCAACACGGCGTCATGGTCAACCCGCTCACCTACGAGATCATGACGCCGGAGTCGGTCGGCGTCGCGCACAACTCACTCGTCCTCGGCAAGCACTCCGGCCGCCGCGCGCTGGAGCATCGCCTCATCGAGCTCGGCCACAACCTCTCCAAGCCCGAGCTTGACGCGGTCTATCACCGCTTCACCCAGCTCGCCGACCGCAAGAAGACCATCTACGACCAGGACCTCATCGCCCTCGTACAGGCCGAGCGGTCCGCAACTACAGCGACTGCATAAAGAAACAAAAACTTAACACGGATGAACACGGATAAAAGCACGGGATCAAAAAGTGAGAATGAAGATGCAAACGCAAATCCAAAGATTTGTCATTCCACTCACAACGACAACCTCCGAGCTTTCATTCGCCTTAATCCTTCTTCGTCTTTGATCCGTGCTTTTATCCGCGTTCATCCGTGTTAAGCCTTTGCCTTTGTCTTTTTTGGAGTGAATGAATGAAATTGAAGATCGCCATCCTCGCCGGTGACGGCATCGGCCCCGAGGTCACCCACGAGGCCGTCAACATCCTCAAAGCTGTCGCCGAGTTCGGCGGGCACGACTTCACCTTCACGCCGCTGCTCGTCGGCGGCATCGCCATCGACAAGACCGGCTCGCCTCTGCCCACCGAAACGCTCGAGGCCGCGCTGGAGTCCGACGCCGTCCTGATGGGCGCGGTCGGCGACAACAAGTTCAACGCCCTGCCCCCGGACAAGCGCCCCGAAGCCGGCCTCCTCCAGATCCGCGCCGCCCTCGGCGGCTACGCCAATCTGCGCCCGTCCATCGCCTATCCCGCGCTCAGCGGCAACTCGCCGCTGCGCCCGGAGGTCACCGAAGGCGCCGACATCCTCTTCGTCCGCGAGCTGCTCGGCGGCCTCTACTTCGGCCAGCCCCGCGCCTGGGATAAGGAAGCCCAGCGCGCGCACAACACCATGGTCTACACCCGCGCCGAGGTGGTGCGCGTCGCGCGCATCGCCTTCGAGCTTGCCCAGAAGCGCCGCAAGAAGCTCACCTCCGTGGACAAGGCCAACGTGCTCGAGGTCTCGCAGCTCTGGCGCGCCGCCGTCACCGACGTCGCCAAAGATTATCCAGACGTCACCCTCGAGCACCAACTCGTCGACTCCATGGCCATGCACCTGATGAACATCCCGCGCAACTTCGACGTCGTGCTCACCGAGAACCTCTTCGGCGACATCCTCTCCGATGAGGCCGCGGTCATCACCGGCTCGCTGGGCATGCTGCCCTCCGCCACCATCGGCGGCAAGGTCAACCTCTACGAACCCGTGCATGGCTCCGCGCCCGACATCGCCGGCCAGGGTAAAGCCAACCCGCTCGGCGCTATCCTCACCGCTGCCATGGTCCTGCGCCACTCCACCGGCCTCGAGCAGGACGCCGCCGCCATCGAAAAGGCCGTCACCAAGGTCCTCAGCGACGGACATCGGACACCGGATATCGCAAGACGTGGCGACATCGCACGCGGCGGCGCACAAAACGGAGACCCGACGCAACACCTCGTCTCCACCACCGAGATGGGCAAGCTCGTCCACCAGGCCCTCGCCGAATCCATCGACCAGCGCCAGGCCATGCACGCGGTATAAGTCCTCAACCACTTAATACGGATCAACACGGATGAAACGAACACGAGTTGAAAGGACAAAGTATTTCGAGACACAGAGCCTTCAGATTCAAGGTTTTTGATCCGTTGCTTCTATCCGTGTCAATCCGTGTTAAGTCGTTGTCTTTCGTCTACCTGACATGAACCGCAACCTCCAACTCGCCGCAATCATCCTCGCCGCTGTACTTGCGCCCGCGCTGGCCTTAGGATCGGGATTTGCCAAGCCGCCCAAGCTGCAGCAGGACGTCGAGTGGCTCTGGCAGTACACGCCCGACCAGACCCATCCTGATGGCCGCGAGAACGAGCTCGCGCAAGACCAGCGCTTCAAGCCATTTCTGGACCAGACCCTCACCGCGCCGCAGCACTTCTGGGGACAGCCCATCGCCGGCCGCTGGCGTTCGCTCGCGAACACCGCGCTGGACCACCTCAGCGTTCCGGACAAGGTGCTCGCCGAGGACAACCGCTATCTCTCCATCTCCGGCTGCACCCTGCACTTCTGTCCCGCGCGCGGTCTGCTCTGGGTGGACCTCAACGGTTCGCACCACCTGGTTGTCTTCTGCGCCATCGACTGGACGAAACAGGGCGCGCCCACCAGCGACCCCGACGCCCAATACACGCTCTACCTCTTTGCGAATGATCCGCTGCTACCGGATACCGTACGGTCTGCGCCGCCCACACCCTCAGCCGCACCTTCTACTGCGCCTGTGGCATCTACGCAAGACCTGCATCTGCCGCCCGCGCTCACCAAGGCCATCGGCCGTTGGGCCGCAGAGCCGCTGCCCGGCTCCAAGATCATCCAGCGTATTACGCACGCCGTTGTCATCGATCCCGACGGCGCCGAGCACGAGGTCGCACCCTCCTCCCTCGGCGTCCAGCCCATCATGCACACCGTACCCACCGGCGTGCCAACCTCAACACCTGACATCAACGCAACCCCCAGCACCGACGACAACACGCCAATTCTCAAACCACGCAGATAATCTGATGACCTCGCTTCGCCATCTCGCCGCCGTTCTCGCTCTCGCACCCGCCTTGATTGCGGGCGCGCAGCAGACGCACTCCGCAAGTTCCCCTGCAGGCGATGCGGTATGGATGAAGTCCTTCGCCGCTCCCTGCAGCGAAGCCCCCTGTCCAATTCACGGTGTGGGCAATGAGAATAGACTCAGCAACGACCGGCGCTTACATCCCTCGTTGCAATCTTGGTTTCATCAGAAGGAATGGTTCTTCAGCGAGACGCATAACTTTATGCCGGTCGCAGATATCGTCTCCACATTCATCGGCGTCCCTGGCAGCGCCATCCTGGACGCCGACCGCTACGTCACCGCCGATGGCTGCGTGCCGCATACCTGTGATGTTTTGCGCGGCATGCTCTGGGTAGATACCGGTTCACATCCTGCTACGGCGATCTTCGCTGCCACAGACGCCATCGATAGCGTTGACTACACGAAGCAGATCTATGCGGACCAGTTTCACCTCTGGCTGTTTGTCAGCAACAATCGTAGGCCGGCCACTTCGCTGCCACCGCAATTCCTCACAAGTCTCAAACGCTGGCATGAAGTCAACGAGGCCAACGGCTACAAGCAGGACATTGCCCTCGTGACGATTGTGCAGCCCAACGGTGGGCAATTGGACATTACCTATTCAAATCTCTTCACTCAACGAAACGGACCCGGAGCAAAACAGTGACCGCAACGCCAAAAACCCTCTTCGAAAAAGTCTGGTCCTCGCACCTCGTCGCAGAACCGCAAGGTGAGCCGTCGATCCTCTACGTCGACCTCCAACTCGTCCATGAGGTCACCTCGCCTCAGGCCTTTGATGGCCTGCGCATGGCGGGCCGCAAGCTACGCAATCCCGCGCGCCACCTCGCCACCGTGGATCACAATGTACCCACCACCAGCGCACAGGACCGCCTCGTCATCGCCGATCAGGTGTCAGCGGCCCAGGTCAATGCCCTGCGGAAGAACTGCGCCGAGTTCGGCATCGAATTCTTCGACGTGCAGGACCGCTCGCAGGGCATCGTGCACATGATCGGGCCCGAACTGGCCGCCACCAAGCCCGGCATGACCATCGTCTGCGGCGACT
>DATCBR010000269.1:0-6153 GCA_036511765.1 Acidobacteriaceae bacterium
CAGCCAGCCGCGGCGCGGCCCAGGTCTGGCTGGCAGAAAAGAGTGAGCCGGCGCTGCAGGCAATCCGCGCGAACCTAAAGACGCTTGGCATTGAGGCCGAGGTCGAAGTCGATGCCCGCGGCGCGGCAGCATTACTCGAAAGACTGGCCAAGCCCGCAGAGCGAAATCGCCGTGACGCCACAAGTGTCACCAGTGGAATCGACATCGTCTTTCTCGACCCGCCCTGGGAGGCGGACGCCGAGTACACCCGCACGCTCGAGTTCCTCGGCAGCGAGCGCGGACGAGCCTTGTTGAAGGACAATGCCCTTGTCATCGCCGAGCACAGCGCGAAGAAGAGTCTTGCCCAGCGTTACGGAGCGCTCCACCGCACCCGCGAACTCAAGCAGGGCGACGCCGCGCTCACCTTTTATAGCTATTCACGTTAGACAAACTGTTCGAACCGAACTACTGCGACGCGCCGAGTGGCATCTTCTTCAAATCGTCGATCGCGGGCACAATCGCCAGGGCCAGCAACACCCTCGCCAAAGGCGGCGTAAACAAAAATCCTGCATACGTGAAGCCCAGCGCGCCGATAAGAAGAGATGTCTGCGCCAACGTCACCACTATAATCGAATATGCGAATGTGATAATATACCTTCATGCAAGACTCGTTGCGCCGATTCAAAGCCGACATCTTTCAAGCCCTCGCTCACCCAACCAGGATCGCCATTCTTGAGCTCCTGAGCGCTGGCGAACTCTCCGCAGGGGCATTGATAGAGAAGCTCGAAATGGAGCAGGCCAATGTCTCTCAGCACCTGACGGTTCTCCGTGCAAAGCAACTCGTCTCCAATCGCAAGGCAGGGAATCAGGTGTTCTACTCGGTCCGGGACCCAATCATCATTGAGGTGTTGAGTTTGATGCGCACCTATTTCCATGTCCATCTCAAGGAGGCCCTGGGAATACTCGGCGAGATGGAGAAGCCATTGGAAACTGTCCGATGAGGTCTGCGCAGCAGTGGCTTCCGCGCTCGATCGAGTGTCTGCGCGGCTACACGGCCCGGCAATTTACCCAGGACCTGATCGCAGGATTCACGGTTGGCCTCGTTGCACTTCCCTTGGCGATGGCCTTTGCCATTGCGTCGGGAGTTCCACCTCAGGCCGGCCTGTACACGGCCGTTGTAGCCGGGTTCCTGATTTCAGCGCTGGGCGGATCGCGGACTCAAATCGGTGGCCCCACCGGGGCCTTTGTCGTCATTGTCGCCGGCATTGTCGTCAAGTTCGGCCTGGGCGGTCTGGCGCTGGTTGGAATCATGGCAGGCGTCCTGTTGTTGATCATGGGGATCACTGGCCTGGGAACTGCCGTCAAATACATCCCGCGCCCGGTTACGATCGGTTTTACCAACGGCATCGCACTGCTCATCGCTTCCACTCAGATCAAGGATTTTCTCGGCGAGAAAACTCCAGCCGTTCCCAGTGAATTCCTTGCACGCATTCGGATGCTGCTCCACTATGCCGGAACCACACGATGGCAGACCGTGGCAGTCGCCTCGGCTTCGCTCACCATTATTCTGCTGTGGCCGCGCTTGACCAAGCGGGTCCCGGGTTCAATCGTCGCCCTCTTGTTGTCAACCGTTGCGGTGGCCGGCTTTCACTTACCCATTGAAACCATCGGCAGCAAGTTCGGCGGCATCCCTCTGGGCTTTCCTCACTTTGTTCTACCCAGCTTCCAGGCAGCACACATCCTGCCTTTGCTTCCGTCTGCCTTCACCGTCGCCTTGCTTGCGGCAGTTGAGAGTTTGTTATCAGCAGTCGTTGCCGACGGAATGAGCGGAGATCACCACAACTCAAATGTGGAACTGGTGGCTCAGGGAGTCGCAAATATCGTCTCTCCTCTGTTTGGAGGCATACCCGCAACGGGTGCGATCGCACGCACGGCAACCAACATCCGCTCCGGCGCGCTGACTCCGGTTGCGGGCATGGTCCACGCGCTTACGCTGCTTGCAATCCTTCTGGTTGCTGCGCCCCTGGCCCGCTTTGTTCCCCTGGCAACCCTTGCCGCGGTGCTGTTCATTGTGGCCTACAACATGGGAGAGTGGCGGGAAATCGCAACGATTGTTCGCTTGTCAAAAACCGACATCGCCGTCTGGATCACAACTTTCGCTCTCACTGTGTTGGCCGACCTGACCGTGGCCGTAGGGGTCGGTATGGCCCTGGCTGCGCTCCTCTATATCTACCGCATTGCCGAGACGACCAGCGTTGAAGCCGTCACCCCCGAATATCTGGAGGACGGTCAGGCACACATTCTTCAGGACAAGGACATTCCCTCGAACGTCACCATTCTGCGCATTCATGGCCCGTTCTTGTTTGGCGCAACCGAAAAGCTGGCGGATGCAACCAAGGACCTGGCCAAACTTGGGGATGTGGTGATCTTGCGACTTCGAAACATGACCGCGCTCGATGCAACCGGCATTCATGCCCTTGAGCAATTCTCTGAGCGCTTGCGCAAAACAGGGAAGACGCTTCTGCTCTGTGGCGCCAGGGATCAGCCATCGCAACTCATCTCACGCTCAGATTTTCTGAAGCTCGTGGGACCTGGGAATGTACTGCCCAATATCCAGGCCGCCCTCGCGCGGGTCAATGAGATTCAGGGAGACTTCGAAGGCATCGGCCGCGAGTTGGCACTTGAGATGGAGCACCGGCCGCTATAGCTCTAGGTATCTCCAGGAGGAACAATGCAAACCTTACTTAAATTGTTAGCCCACATCGGAAAAGCATTCGGAATATCGAGCCCCTCTGATAATGCGCGCCGGTCACAGGCAGATCAGCGCCCGCCTTCAAAGCAAAGCAATCCATCCAGCTCGGAATCGCCTGAACACACGAAGGGACTCTGACTTTATGGATAATGGATTCGGTTCCTTGCTGGTATGGGCGAGCTTCGGCTTCTGCATGGGCAGTTTTTTTGGCGTAGGTTGCGCGCTGGCGGTGATGTACACCATCTATCGGAACGGATACAGAAGGGCCGTTCAGGATTCACTTGTCGATGTGAAACCGGAACGGTACGCTGAGGCGCTGCAATATCTTCATAAATACAGGCGCGTGGAGATGGCAAGTGGCAAGGCAGCTGGCCGATTCCGTCTTTAGCCAGGGTCGCTGGTAGAGTCTGCTATCGAGTGGCGTTCGAACTCCCTTCATGGAAAGAGAAACAGCGCACACTAACCTCGACTTCTCCCGATAAGCCTCCGCTTGATAAACCACGCTGAACGGTCGAACCCCACCTGTCACCTCATACGAGTACTCGCACATCGGCGACACTACCAGGCGAATTCCTTCCCATTCGTTGTAGGAAAAACATTTCACTCCTCCGTGGGAAACTCTTTGCTCTTTTCCCCCCAGTGAAATCCGCCGCCCGCCGATCTAAACCACTTTCGCCGATGGCCAGGCGATTGCATTCATACGCAATGGATTGCAACCCACGCGCAACTCAACACCGCGCACGCACCTGTCAGGAGGGCCCATACCATGGCAGCAACCCATCTCTTCACCTGCACTTGCGGTGCCCAGAAGAAGACCGCCAACCACTGGATCCTCGCGCTCGTAGAACCCGGGAGCATCCATTTCATCCCCTGGGACTCCATCCTCGCCCTGCGCAATGACATCACCGTCCTCTGCGGCGAGCGCTGCGCCGCGGCCCTGCTCAGCCGCGAGCTCGGCGAATGGAAGCAGACCGACACGCTCATCGCCCGGCACGTCGACAACATCGCCACAGCCATCGCCTAGCTGGCCCATCCTACCCCCGGAATTGTCATTCCGCGGCGTTCGTTCCGCTGGGCGGGACGAACGCGGAGGAATCTGCTTTTCTGATTCATCACGGGCGACCCGCATCAGGCTGCCCATCCCTTTTGCACCCCTCCCCCAAAAGTTCTCCCTCTGCCACTCACCAAAATTCCGCATCCCACATAAACTGTTCTCTATATATGTGCGGAATCGTCGGATACATTGGCCCCCAGTCTCCCGTGCCCATCATCATTGAGGGCCTGCGCCGTCTCGAGTACCGCGGCTATGACTCCGCCGGCATCGCCGTCGCCGGCGGCCCCAGCGGGCTCGAGCTCCGCCGCGCCCCCGGCAAGCTCCGCAACCTCGAAGCCATCCTCGACAAGCAGCCCGTCAACGGCTCCTTCGGCATCGGCCACACCCGCTGGGCCACCCACGGCCGCCCCACCGAAGAGAACGCCCACCCCCACCGCGACGGCTCCGGCACCCTCGTCGTCGTGCACAACGGCATCGTCGAAAACTATCTCGCTCTCAAGCATGACCTCATCGCCCGCGGCCACACCTTCGTCTCCGAAACCGACACCGAGATCATCGCCCACGTCATCGAAGACGAACTCAACAAAGCAGCCGGTGAAAATCCCGCGGATGACGTGACCATCGCCGCTAACGAAAGCGCCGCAGTCGTTGGCAGCAGCAAGAAGCGCGAAGCGCGTCCGCCCGTCCGGCCAGGACTCCACACCCTCCCCCGCACCTCCTCCATCCCCTTGGAAGAAGCCGTCCGCCGCGCCGTCAAGCGCCTCACCGGAGCATTCGCCATCGGCGTCCTCTCCGCCAACGAACCCAACAAGCTCGTCGCCGCGCGCCTCGGCCCGCCCGCCGTGCTCGGCATCGGTGACGGCGAATACTTCCTCGCCTCCGACGTCCCCGGCATCCTCCACCACACCCGCAACATCCACTTCCTGGCTGACGGAGAGCTGGCAATCCTGACTCCCTCCGGCATCACCCTCACCGACTTCGACGGCGCGCCGCTCCCGCTCAAAACCGTCCGCATCGCCTGGGACCCCATGCAGGCCGAGAAGGCCGGCTACAAGCACTTCATGCTCAAGGAGATCAACGAGCAGCCGCGCGCCATCCGCGACACCCTCCTCGGCCGCATCTCGCCAGACACCGGCGAAGTCTTCCTCTCCGAGATGCACCTCTCCGACCAGACCCTCCGCGACGCCTCTCAGGTCGTCATCGCCGCCTGCGGAACCTCCTGGCACTCCGGCCTCGCCGGCAAGTTCATGATCGAGCGCCTCGCCCGCCTCCGCACCGAGGTCGACTACGCCAGCGAGTACCGCTACCGCTCCCCCATCGCAGACCCCCGCGCCATCGGCCTCCTCATCACCCAGTCCGGCGAAACCGCCGACACCCTCGCCGCCCAGCGCGAACTCATCGCCGCCGGCTCCCCCACCATCGCCATCTGCAACGTCGTCGGCGCCGCCGTCTCCCGCGAGGCCCAGGGCACCATCACCACCAACGCCGGCCCGGAGATCGGCGTCGCCTCCACCAAGGCCTTCACCGCCCAGCTCACCGCGCTCTTCCTCCTCGCCCTCCGCCTCGCCCAGGTCCGCGGCACCATCACCCCCGCAGAATCCCTGCACCTCGTCTCCGAGCTCGCCAAAATCCCCCAGAAGCTCGAAGCCATGCTCTCCCTCCTCGCCCCCACTAATGATGCCGTCATCCTGAGCGATAAAAAGATGCCGTCATCCCGAGCGGAGGCGCGAAGCGCCGCAGTCGAGGGACCCCCGCATTTGTCTTTGGGTTCCAACCAGTCCCTCGGCACCTCCGAAGGCGTCGCCGCCCCAAGCTCATCCGCAACAAATGATGCCGTCATCCTGAGCGGAGCCGCGCGTCAGCGCGGCGCAGTCGAAGGACCCCCGCATTTAAAAAATAGCGGTGTCATCCTGAGCGAGGCGCGCAGCGCCAACAAAGATGCCGTCATCCTGAGCGAAGGTCGCGTAGCGACCGAAGTCGAAGGACCCCCGTATTTGTCTTTTGAAAACCCCGACCGCCGCGCCCGCCCGCGCCTCTCCCTCATCGCCCACTGCGAAGAACTCGCCCGCATCTTCTCCAACGCCCGCGACTTCCTCTTCCTCGGCCGCGGCATCCACTACCCCATCGCCCTCGAAGGCGCACTCAAGCTCAAGGAGATCTCCTACATCCACGCCGAAGGCTACCCCGCCGGCGAGATGAAGCACGGCCCCAACGCCCTCATCGACGAGACCCTCCCCGTCGTCTGCATCGCCACCCGCGACCTCTCGGACCCCGCCAGCGTCCAGCGCTACGAAAAAACCCTCTCCAACATCCAGGAGGTCACCGCACGCTCCGGCCGCGTCATCGCCATCGCCACCCAGGGGGATAA
>DATCBR010000270.1:0-2545 GCA_036511765.1 Acidobacteriaceae bacterium
CGCGGGCGTTTCTGCCGCAGTTCCGCAAGCAGCGCGATGGGCACATCATTAATCTTTCTTCGATGGCCGGGTTGGCCGGGTCGGCGGGCTGGGGCTATTACAACGCGAGTAAGTTTGCGGTGGAGGGGTTCAGCGAGGCGCTGGCGGGCGAGATGGCGGTGATCGGGGTGAAGGTGACGATCGTGGAGCCGGGACCGTTCCGCACGGACTTTCTGGGGCGTTCGGGCGTGATTGCGAAGCGCGAGATCGCGGAGTACAAGCCGGCGCTGGATCCGGTGCGTGCGTACTTCCATGGGCAGGCGGGCAAGCAGCGCGGCGATCCGATGAAGGCGGTGCAGGCGATTATGGATGTGACGGAGTCGCCGGACCCGCCGCTGCATTTGATTCTGGGCGCGATGGCGTTTAATCGCTTCAAAGGAAAGCTGGACCGGCTGCACGAGGAGATGGCGAAGTACGAGAGTGTGACGCTGGGCGCGGATTATCCCGAGGGGCAGTAGGGGCAGGAGCTTGGGATTCGGGAGTTGGGATCAGGAAAGGTAAATGCGGGGGTCCCTCGACTCTGCGATCCGCTGACGCGGCTCGCTTCGCTCGGGATGACGGCATATTGGGTATGAGTAGAGTCATTAGTTTGGTTTGCGTAGAGTGGTTGCAATGAGGGAACGCGGAAGACCGCGGTCGCGAACCGGTGGCTGATATGGTTCGGCTATAGTTCAACTACACTCCTTCGACCGCTCTTTTACTGCACCGCGCACGCAAAACTGAAACGAAGGTCCTGTATTCCGGAGTCTGAACGCGAGACTCATTACCGAGGAGCGATTTTTCTTTATGGCGACGACGCAGGTGATGGTCGATCCGGAGATTTTGAAGGCGAGCCAGCACTCGGAGCGCAGCCCGGACCCATGCATTGTGGTGATCTTTGGCGCGTCGGGCGACCTGACGAAGCGCAAGCTGCTGCCTGCGCTCTACCACCTGGAACAGGCGGGCAACCTGCCGGAGAAGTTTGCAGTTGTGGGTGTGGCGCGGCGGCCGCTGGCGGACAGCTTTGCCGCGGACATGAAGGAAGGCATTGTCACCGGCGGCGGCGTGGACACGAGCGATCCGGCGCTGGACAAGTTCGTCGGGCGGGTCAGCTATCGCCAGATGAACTTCGACGACGGCGCGGGATATGAGGGGCTGCGGGTGGAGCTTGAGAAACTGGACGCCAGGTTCGGCACGGGAGGCAACCGGCTGTTCTATCTGGCAACGGCGCCGGAGTATTTCTCGGACATCATCCAGAACCTGGGCTCATGCTGCATGTCGCGGCCGGAGGCAACGGCTAAAGCGGAAAATGCGGGCGGACACGCGCCGTGGGTGCGCGTGATTATCGAGAAGCCGTTTGGGCATGACCTGGAGTCGGCGCGCGCGCTGAACGATGAGGTAAACAAGGTCTTTGGCGAGGACCAGATATTTCGCATCGACCACTATCTCGGCAAAGAGACGGTGCAGAACATTCTGGTGTTCCGGTTTGCCAACGGCATCTTTGAAAATGTGTGGAACCGCAACTACATCGACCACATTGAGATTACGGCGGCGGAGAAGATCGGCATCGAAGGGCGCGGGCCTTTCTACGAGAAGGCGGGCGCGCTGCGCGACGTGATGCAGAACCATGTGATGGAGCTGCTGAGCTTTGTGGCGATGGAGCCGCCGGTGTCGTTTGAGGCGAGCGCGGTGCGGGCGGAGAAGATCAAAGTATTTCGCGCGATCAAGCCGATCCACTTTGCCGACACAGTGCGCGGGCAGTATGGGCCGGGGACAGTGGACGGCAAGCATGTGGCGGGGTATCGCGAGGAAGAGCGCGTGCATCCGCGGTCGCAGACGGAGACGTTTGCGGCGCTGCGCGTGGAGATCGAGAACTGGCGCTGGGCGGGCGTACCGATCTACCTGCGCGCGGGCAAGCGCATGACGAAGCGCGTGACGGAGATTACGGTGCACTTCAAACAGCCGCCGCTGCTGCTGTTCAAGGACCAGGAGTGGCGCGGCGGGTCGGAGATCCAGTCGAACATCATCTCCATGCGCATCCAGCCGGACGAAGGGATCGCGCTGCGGTTTGAGGCGAAGGTGCCGGGACCGACGATGCACATTGCCCCTGTGAATATGGACTTCTGCTATTCGACGGCGTTCGGCGTGTCGTCGGCGAATGGGTATGAGCGGCTGCTGCTGGATGCGATGCTGGGCGATGGCACGCTGTTCGCGCACAGGGATGGTGTCGAGGCCACGTGGGCGCTGATGACTCCCGTGCTGGAACATTGGGCGAAGAGCCCGGTGAAGGACTTCCCGAATTACGCAGCCGGAACGTGGGGACCTGCGGCGGGTGACGCACTGATGGAGCTGGACGGACGGAAGTGGAGGAAGCTGTAAGTGCAGCCGCTAGCTTCTAGCTGTTAGCTTTTAGCTGGATGCGCTGACAGCAGAAAAATATGAGCCTCGCAGGTCGAGGTGGGTGCGAGGTTTCACGCATCTTCTTGCAAAGAGCTAGAAGCCAGGAGCTGGGAATGTCGCGAAGAGT
>DATCBR010000271.1:0-5961 GCA_036511765.1 Acidobacteriaceae bacterium
TCGATCTCAATCTCGCGCCCATACCCCGACCCCATCCCAGCCTTGATCACCCGCCCAGCCGCAGGCGCATGCACCGGAGTTCCATCCATCCCACCAATATCAATACCCTTGTGAAACTCCCCGTCCCCATTGCCTAAAACAGGATCTTCCCGTTCTCCGAAGCCGCTATTAATCGGCCCCATGATCGGCCACATATCAGGAATATTGCCGGCCGCATCCGCATCCAGCGACGTGAAATTGCTCAGTACTCCACGCACTCCAAGGTTCGGATTCACCGTCTCATTCAGCGTAAGTCCTGCACTTGCAGTAGCTTTGAGCGCATAGAACGTGTCCAGCGACTTGTAATAGCTATCATCCGTGAAGCCTGCCGAATCATCTTTCAGCGGAGCCTTCGCCGCATCCGCAGCAGCCAGCGCCTCTCCACGACCACTCCGGATATGCGTCAGTTTCCCCGCAGTTAACCCATAAATCGCTGATACTTCGCTCGCAAGTGAACCCAGGCTCGCCGCCTGGACATCCTTCTCGTGCGCCTTCGCTTCCAGCCCTGCATAATCCTTGCGAGTCATCGCAAGCTCATCGCGCATATGGTTGACAGACTCTGCCTTCACCAGCATCCGCGAGTACGATCCCGCCATTCCAGCAATCGTAAACATCCCCGTAACTGCAGCCGCTACAAACACATAGGCGTAGCGCATCGGAATGCCAACGCGCTCCACCGCACCATCTTCACCTTGTGTCACGTAAACGATATAGCGCTTTCGCACTGCTACTCCCTGACCCAGATCCTGTTTCGCGTCGATACTCGCGTGCTGCATCTACCCGTTGCGAACAATACACCCGTCCACAACGCCAGACTACTGAATGATTCAAATTCTTTAGCGTTCCGCGACAACAACCGGCGAACAATGATCCAAATCTGCTCAGCTACGATTGCCCTTTGCATGCACCTACATCTTAACGGACTCCGCGGTCACAAGCAACCCGCAGAACTCACCTGTCCGCCCCCGCACCTTTTGTTGCGGTGGGGATTTACTCTGGAATCCGTGCCTTACGACTCGCATTCACGCAACTCGACCAAATTGACCGGCGAGCTCCATCTCATCGAGCGCATCCGCACCCGTGCCTCAGCCCTCTCCGCGCCCGCAGTCCGTCTCGGCATCGGCGACGACTGCGCGATTCTAAAACCCCCACCCGGCCACGAGCTTCTCGTCACCACCGACTTCTCTCTCGAGGGCCGCCACTTCCGCCGCGACTGGCACTCCGCCGCCTCAGCCGGACACCGCACCCTCGCCCGAGGGCTCAGCGATCTCGCCGCCATGGGAGCCAAACCCTTGGCCGCATTTCTATCCCTTGCTCTCCCAAAATCCGCCGCGCGCAACACCCGCTGGCTCGACGGTTTTCTCGACGGCCTGCTCTCCCTCGCCAGCATCCATCACGTCCCTCTCGCCGGCGGCGACACCTCCGAGTCCCCCTCCGATCACATCCTCGCCGACATCGTCCTCCTCGGATCCGCGCCCGCTGGCCGCGCCCTTCGCCGTTCTACCGCTCGCCCTGGCGACCTCCTCTACTGCACCGGAGCCCTCGGCGGAGCAGCTGCCGAACTCGCAGCCCTCGCGGCCTCCCCCCGCAAATTCCGCAGCGCGCAGCCCACCGGCGACCATCCTCATCTCTTCCCGCAACCGCGCCTCGCCGTCGGCCAAACCCTCCTCCGCCGCCGCCTCGCAACCGCCTGCATCGATCTCAGCGACGGCCTCTCCACCGACCTCGGCCACCTCTGCACCGCCTCCCACGTCGCCGCCGAGCTCGACCTCGCACAACTCCCGCTCCACCCCCTCGCCGCCACCCTCGACGACCGCACCCAGATCACCGCCCTCCTCCACGGCGGCGAAGACTACGAGCTCCTCTTCACCGCCGCCCCTACCACCAAAATTCCGCGCTCCATCGCCAACGTCCCCATCACCCGCATCGGACGCATCGTCAAAACCCAAAAAAACCAGCCCCAAATGTCCCTCCTCAGCGACGGCCTCCGTTCCGAACTCCAACCCCACGGCTGGGAACACCTCACATGAGCACTCCTCCCTTCCCCCAGAACTGGACCGCGCGCATCCTCACCGCCCCTCCGCTCATCGCCCCGGCGTGCCAGTTCGTTTACCCGCTGTACGTCCCCGGAGAAGAAGACGCCATGGGCCGCGGGGCTCTGCTGCTCGACATAAAACCCTCTGCCAGCGCCAACTTTCTCGCCACCTGCGCTCTAGGCTTTCGCGATCCCTCCCTGCCCACCGGCATCTTCGCCTGCCCCAATCCCAAAGATCTTCTCGCCGTCGCAGGAGGCTACGCCTATCTCATCGACACGCTCGCACCCGAGCGCTGCCTGCACCTGCCCCTCCGCCCCATCACCCAAATCCTTCCTGCACCCGCCGCCCATCTCATCCTGCTCGCCGGCTTCCACAACATCCTCGCCGTAGACGCAAACGGTCTGCGCTGGCAGAGCAAGCGTCTCAGTTGGGAGGGAGTCTCCATGATCGAGGTCAGCGACCTCCGCCTCCACGGCACAGGCTGGAATCTTCACACCGATCGCGAAGTTCCCTTCTCGATCGACCTGGCCACTGGCGACCACGAAGGAGGAGGCTTCACGCCCTGATCAGCACAGCCTGATCCGCCCCTACAAACTCACCCGATAGAAGCTCAGCGAAGCCTCACCCTGCTCCAACACCCGCGTCCGCTCCAGCACCGAATACCTCGCCTCCAGCGGCTTCTTCCTCGAATGTTCCGCGACGATCACAGCTCCGTCCGCAAGCATCGTCGCATGATTCCGCGCAATGAACTTCAACGTCGACTCATACTCCTCTGCCTCCTCATACGGAGGATCGAGAAACAGGATCTCAGCGGCACGCTCTTTCTCCACCAGCGCCTGCAGCAACTTCGCCACACTGCGATCCTCGAGCGCAAATCCACCCGCAACCTTCAGCGCCGACAGATTTGCGCGTATCGCCGCCACCGCCGGCCGCGCACTCTCCGCGAACCACACAAACTCCGCACCCCGGCTGATCGCCTCGATCCCCACTGCCCCCGACCCCGCATACAGATCGACAAACCGCGAGCCCTCCACGAGAGGCCCCAGCACACTAAACAAAGTCTCCCTCAGCCGGTCGCTGGTTGGCCGCGTCGTCACACCGCGGGGTGCCTGTAACAATCTCGATCGATACTCGCCTGCAATCACTCGCATCCTTCAAGGATATCGCGCGCCCGCGCGCCCACTCTCGAACTCTGTCCTTCCTCTCGCCGTCCTCGCAGTACCGCCTACAATAGAACGATGCTGCGTTCGTCCATCGCCATCGGCAGGTTCATGAATGTCGACCTCCGCGTCCACATCTCCTTCTTTCTTTTGCTCGTGCTCTCCATTGGTTTCTCCGTCGTTGACAATGGCGGAGCCTACCGAGGCGTGGCCCTATGGCTGGCGCTCTGCTCCGCCGTCCTGGTGCGGGAGGTCGCGCGCTCCATCGCCGCGACCTACGTCGGCCTCCGCCTCCGCGCTCTCTTCCTGCTTCCTGTCGGAGGCCTGATGGCCTTCTCCACCTCGGCCCCCGGCGGCACCACTCCCGAAGCCAACACACGCCTCCTGATGTTGACGGGCCCCATCGCAAACTTCGGCTTCGGCCTGGTCCTGCTCGGCACCAGCTATGCTCTCGTTCCGCAAGTCCAGCTCCTCGCTCAGCCCTGGATCTCAACCGGCCACATTCTCCGCAGCCTGGTATGGATGCAGCTGGTCCTCGGCATGGTCAGTCTTCTCCCCATGCCGAACGTGCCCATGCCGGCCTCGAAGCCCGACTCCGCAGCCGACTCCAAAACTTCCAAATCCGGACTCTCCAAAGCGCTCTCCTTCCCGTCCTTCGGCCTCGGAACGGGTCTCGCTCTCGCGATGATCGTCGCTGGCTTCATCCTGATGAATCTCTGGCTCGTCATCCTCGGTGCCTTCATGATGCTTGGGGCGCAACTCTCCAGCGCCCATACCGTCTCCACCTCCGACGCTGAAACCATCCTCGTCCGCGACGTCATGCTCACCGAATACACCTTGCTCTCCAGCTCCGACACCCTACAGGGCGCGCTCGACAGCTCCATCCACAGCGCCCAGGACGTCTTCCCCGTCGTCCGTGGCGACCGCCTCGTCGGCTCCATCGCCCGCCAGACCATCGCCGAGCGCCTGCTCTCTGAAGGCAACAGCTACCTGCAGGGCGCGATGACGCGTAGCCTGCAACTCGCCAGCCCCACCGACAAGCTCCTCGAAGCTCTGCAGCGCGCCGCCGCCCTCGGTGCCAGCGAATTCATCCCCGTCGTCGAAGATGGCGCGATGATCGGCATCCTCACCCCGCAGAGCCTCTCCCGAGCCGTCCAGCAGGTCAAACTCATGCGCCCCGCCTCCGCCCAGTCTCGTGAGAACAACCGTGATTGACGACCCCACGAACTCCCCGGCTGCATTGAAGCCGACGGGCTTCAGCACGTCCGTTGATGACCAGCCAGAAGGAGGGCCTTTAGCCCCTGAGGCGCTGCAATCTCACGACCGTCCCCTCGCACCCGGCCTCTATCTCGTCGCCACGCCCATCGGCAATCTCGAAGACATCACCCTCCGCGCCCTCCGCGTCCTTCGCTCCGTCGACCGCATCGCCTGCGAAGACACCCGCCAGACCGCCAAGCTACTAGGCCACTTTGGTATCCGCACACCCACCGTCAGCTACCACGCCCACAACGAAATCTCCCGCTCCAGCGAGCTGATCGAAGCGCTCAAAGCCGGTGGCCGCATCGCCGTCGTCTCCGACGCTGGCATGCCCTGCATCGCCGACCCCGGAGCCACGATCGCGGCTGAAGCGATAGCGGCAGGCATCACCGTCTACCCCATCCCCGGAGCCAACGCCGCCCTCAGCGCCTTGATCGCCAGCGGCCTCCCCGCCGAGCGCTTCTCCTTCCACGGCTTCCTTCCCTCCCGCGAAGGTCAGCGCCGCACCACCCTCGAATCCCTCCGCGCCGAAACGCACGACGCACCCGCCACCGAGATCTTCTACGAGACACCCCACCGCATCGTCGACGCGCTAGCCGATATCGTCGCAACCTTCGGCCCACAGCAACGCATCGTCCTGGCCCGCGAACTCACCAAGCTCCACGAGGAATTCCTCCGCGGCACAGCCGCCGAACTCCTAGCCACCCTCACCGCCCGCCCCAGCATCCGCGGCGAAATCGTCCTCCTCCTCGAGAACTCGCCCGCCCCGGCCGCAACCTCCGAAGGCGCACCCACCTCGACTCTCGCCGACGAAGTAGCCACCCTCATGCGAACCGAATCCTTATCCGAAAAAGACGCCCTCAAGCGAGTAGCCAAAGCCCGCAACATCAGCAAAAGCGAAGCCTACCGCGAATTCCAACGTTCCCCATCCCGCAAACGCTGACCCACCAGCCCGCACTTCCTGCTTCCTATTTCCTACTTCCTGCCTCTACTCGCGACCCTTAACCCTGTCATACACATACCGGTCGCTCGTCGTCCCCAGCGCCTCGTTATAGAGCACCATCGCTCCCGCAGCCTCTTTCAACTGCTCGTTGAAATGGTGCAGCGCGCGCAGATGATCCGCCGTAGCGGGAATCTCGAGCTTGCTGGTCTTCAAAAACTTCTGATACCCGCGGTCCAGCAGTCGCGAAATCTCTCCGCCCAGGACCCACCCGCCCTTGGACAGCAAACGCACCGGGGCATCTTTCTCCGAGCTGGGCGCAATCTCCGCCGCGCACCCATCCCTGCTTACCCGATAAGCACCCGCAGCACGATTTGAACCCTCCGTCGCCGGAGAAACATCAAACTTCTCGCCGCCCAGTGTGGCCAGAACATCATCGAAGGTTGGAATCTTTTTCGTCTTTGCCATGGTCGGTTTCAAAACTCTCTCTGCCGAAGTCTTCGATACCGCAGCTGGTTCACTCCCATCT
>DATCBR010000272.1:0-2842 GCA_036511765.1 Acidobacteriaceae bacterium
GGAGGAGAGATGGTTCCAGCGCCGCAGGTCTTCCACGGAGATATTGAAGCGGTCGGCGATGGTGACCAGCGTGTCGCCCGCGCGCGTGGTGTAGTGCAGCGGATGGGGAAGCGCCGCTGCCGCGTTTACCGGAACGACAAGCTCTTCGCCAGCCGTGACTGGAGCGTCGGTGACGAGATGATTTGCCGTCGCGATCTCTGACGCGCGGTCGCGGAAGGTCGCGGCGATCGTCTCCAGTGACTCGCCCGCCTGCACTACATGGAAGCGCCAGGTGGTGCGCTTGTCGTCCGGGACCTCTGCGATGCGCTTGAGAAAGACATCCTTCGTGCCGGGTGGAATGTGCAGATCAAAGTCAGTCTCGCCGGGCGTTGTCATCCGCAGCAGGCTGGGGTTCAGGTCGACGATCTCAGCCAGCGGAGCGTCGGTTACGTCGGCGACGAGGCGCAGGTCAACGGCATAGCTCACCGTGACCGTGTCCGAGATGGCCGGAGACTCAGGCACCATGGTGTCGAGCCCATACTGCTTCGGGTTCTTCGCCACGATGGCAGCGGCGATGATGCCGGGCACGTAGTTCTTGGTCTCCTTGGGCAGCGCGTTGCGCTTGTAGAGCTCCCAAAAGTCGGCGTAGCCGGTGCGCATCACCGCACGCTGTACATTTCCCGCGCCCCAGTTGTAAGCGGCCATGGCCAAATACCAATCGCCGAACTGGTCGTAGAGCTGCTTCATGTAGTGGGCGTAGGCGATCGAGCTCTTCTCGGGGTCGAAGCGCTCGTCCACCCAGCCATTGCGCTCCAATCCGTAGACGCCGTTGAAGGGCATGAACTGCCACATGCCGCCTGCGCCGGAGCGGCGGTTGAGAGCCTGTGGCTGAAAGCCGGACTCCGCAATGGCGAGATAGATCAGGTCCTGCGGGACGCCGGCGTCGCGCAGGTCTTTCGAGATCATGTCCTTGTACTTGCCCGCGCGCTCGAGCGAGCGCAGCAGGTGCGCATGGCCCGCCTGCGAGTTTGAGAAGTAATTGATGAAGCCGGCGACGTAATCGTTAACGACGAGTGGGAGGTCGGACTGCGTAGTCTTCAGCTCTTCGGCGACCTTGGCCGTCAGCGCGGCGTCGGGCGGGAAGGTGATGTCTTCGGCTGTATCGAGCGGCGCTGCTTCAACGGGCGCGGAGAATCCGTTGCCCTGCTTCAGCGCAGACATTTCGAGCGCGTTGATCCTGCTGAGCAGGCGATCGAACTCGTCAGAGAGCGGCTGGTCGCTCTTCAGGTCCGTGCCGCTGGTCAGCATCATGTCGACTGCCGCATCGAAGTCGGAGCGCGCGGCTTCAATCCTTCCCGCGCGGTAGTTGTTCACGCCGCTCTGGTAGGCGTCCTCGGCACGATGGACCAGTTGCTGCTCGCGCTGCGACTTCGCAAGGTCATCTGCGATCTGCTGGGGCGTCGGGGTTGGCGCTTCGGCCTGCGCGACCGGTTGGATTACCGGAGCCGCGGCAGGAGCTGGGACGGGCGCTTTGGCCGTCTGCTGCGGACAGCCCGCCAGCAGCGCAAGCGGCGCGCATGCCAGCGCGACCGCCCAGTGCGGCAGCCTCTTCGGCAGGCGACTCAAACGCGAGACCTGCGCGACGAATTGGGGAAGACTCTCATGCGATGACGCCCAGACAATTCGGGAGCCGCGATACGCAGCGACGACAATTGCCCTGCTCATTGTAAGACGTTTTCAGCCGCGTTCTCGCATGCAGTTTGTCAGTGCAGCGACGCCGCGGTCGCGCGTTCGTGCAGGGAATTGTGAGTGATAGCATCGAAGGTTGAGGCTGTACGCATTTCGCATGGACCCCAAGCACATCCGCAACTTCGCGATCATCGCGCATATCGACCATGGCAAGTCAACGCTCTCCGACCGGCTGCTGGAGCTGACCGGCTCGCTGACCGCGCGTGAGATGCAGGCGCAGGTGCTGGACGCGATGGACCTGGAGCGAGAACGCGGCATCACCATCAAGGCGCATACGGTGCGCATGATGTATGAGGCGCAGAATGGCGAGACGTATCAGTTGAACCTGATCGACACGCCGGGCCATGTGGACTTCAGTTACGAGGTCTCGCGCTCGCTGGCGTCGTGCGAGGGCGCGCTGCTGGTGGTGGATGCGTCGCAGGGCGTGGAGGCGCAGACGCTGGCCAATGCGTACCTCGCGATCAATCATGGTCTCGAGGTGATCCCGGTCATCAACAAGATCGATCTGCCATCGGCGGACATTGAGCGCACGCGAGAGATGATCGAGAAGGCAGTCGGCCTGCCCGCGGACGATGCGCTGGCCGTTTCGGCGAAGACCGGCCAGGGCGTCGCGGACATCCTCGAAGGCGTGGTGCATCGTCTGCCACCGCCGAAGGGCGATGTGGACGCGCCGCTGCAGGCGTTGATCTTTGACTCGTGGTTCGATCCGTATCGCGGCGTCGTCGTGCTGGCGCGCATCATCAACGGCCGCATGAAGCAGGGCATGAAGATCCGCATCATGTCGAACGGCAAGACCTTCGACATTGAAAGCATGGGCGTGATGACGCCCAAGCCTGTGCCACTGTCGGAGCTCTCTGCCGGCGAAGTTGGATTCTTCGTCGCGACCATCAAGAACGTGGCCGACACGCGCGTGGGAGATACCATCACCGATGCGGCGCGCCCATGCGAAGAGGCGCTGCCGGGCTTTGAAGACATCAAGAGCATGGTCTTCGCCGGGCTCTACACGGTGGACACACACGCGCACGGCATGTTGCGCGACGCTCTGGAGAAGCTG
This sequence comes from Acidobacteriaceae bacterium, assembly GCA_036511765.1. Taxonomy (GTDB): domain Bacteria; phylum Acidobacteriota; class Terriglobia; order Terriglobales; family Acidobacteriaceae; genus Edaphobacter. The sequence goes on from DATCBR010000272.1 coordinate 2,783, forward strand.
CGGCTGAACGATTCGAGCTTCACCTTCGAGCCGGAGGCCTCGGTGGCGCTGGGATTCGGC
>DATCBR010000273.1:0-3012 GCA_036511765.1 Acidobacteriaceae bacterium
TGCGGATGGATCGGATTGACAAGGTTGGGGAAGGGGTCTTCTTTGTCGACTACAAGACAGGCTTCGCAGCCGACCCGAAGCAGTGGAATGGAGATCGGCCCGACGAGCCGCAGCTGCCACTGTATACGCTGCTGCCAGAGACGAATGAGTTGAAGGGCGTGGCGTTTGCGAAGGTGCGTACCGGACGCGATATGAAGTGGTCTGGCTACCAGGGGGAGGAGGGGATTCTGCCGGCTTCAAGGTCCAAGGCAAACGTGAGGGACCTCGCGTGGCTGGTGGAGGAGTGGCGTGGAACGCTGACGCAGCTCGCCGTGGATTTTGCTGCGGGCAGGGCGGATGTTCGGCCGAAGAATTTTGAGGTGAACTGCACCCGCTGCGCTCAGCGGTTGTTGTGCCGGATCGAGCGCGCATCGTTGCAGAGCAACGTGGATGAGGATGCGATTGCGGGGGAGGACGTCGATGGCTGATGTACTTCGCTTCCCTGCTGCTGCGGGACAACGCGCAACCTCGACGTCGACAACCGATGATGCGGCAGCGCGCGCGGAGGCTCTGGATACGCGGGCTTCGTGCATTGTGGAAGCTCCGGCGGGGTCGGGTAAGACAGGGTTGCTGGTGCAACGGTATCTGAAGCTGCTGGGAGACGAGACGGTCGAGCAGCCGGAAGAGGTGCTGGCGATTACGTTCACGAACAAGGCGACCGCGGAGTTGCGCGAACGGGTGTTGGAGCAGTTGCAGGCTGCACGTGGAGAGGTTCTTGCGGCCGACGCGAAGAGCTTCGAACGAGAGACGCGGGAGCTTGCTGGGGCGGCACTGGCACGAAGCTCGCAGCTTGGCTGGGGTGTGCTGGAACGCCCGCAGCGATTGAATATTCGCTCCATCGACTCGGTGTGTGCGGAGATTGCACATTCGTTGCCGCTGCTCTCGGGAGGGGGCGGACCGAGGCAGCCGGTGAACGATGCTGAGCCTCTGTATCGGCTGGCGGCGCGGCGCACGCTGCTGCAACTTGGCGGCACGGATGCGGCGTTGCATGAGGCGCTGCGGACGGTGATGCTGCATCGCGATGGAAGTCTGCAGGATTGCGAAACGCTTCTCGCGGGCATGTTGAATACGCGCGAGCAGTGGGGCGAGCTGGTGCCGTTGACTCGCGGCGCGTTCGATCAGGACGAACAGGATCACGAGGTACGACTGCGATTGGAGCGGTCACTTGAGAACATTGTGTGTGCGGGTTTATCCCGCGCGTTGCGCACGCTGCCTGCGGGAGTATTGGAAGAGTTGACAGCGCTGGCGGCGAGGTTGGGCGTTGCTCCAGGGTACAAGGAAAGTGCTTCGCCGATTGCTTGTTGTGTTGGGAAGTTTGAGGCGCCGGAGGTTGTCGCCGAGCACCTTGAGCATTGGGTGGCGCTGATTGGGCTGGTGCTGAAGCCTGATGGGGAATGGCGCAAACGTCATTCACAAAGCGATATGAAGTTTGAGATTCCGAAGGCTGATGCTGCGCGGCTGAAACAGCTGGTTCAGGATATTCAGAGCGACGGGTTGGAGGATGCACTGGCGGGGGTACTGGCACTGCCGCCAGCGAAATACCCTGATGATCAGTGGGACGTCGCGAAGGCACTCTTCTATGTGCTGCGGCGGGCCCTTGCGGAGTTGCGGTTGCTGTTTGCAGAGCGAGGAGAGTGCGACTTCTCAGAGTTTGCGCTGGCTGCACGCGCTGCATTGCGTGCAGAGGAGGGGGCGAGCGATCTCGCGCTGTCGGCGGGTGGAACGCTACGGCACCTGCTTGTCGATGAGATGCAGGACACGTCATCGGGCCAGTATGAATTGCTTGAACTGCTGACGCGGTCGTGGGATGGACATTCGCAGACGCTGTTTCTGGTGGGCGATCCGAAGCAGTCGATTTACCTGTTTCGGCAGGCGCGTGTGGAGCGTTTTCTGCGGACGATGAAGGAGCGGCGACTTGGCGAGATTGAGTTGAAGCCGCTTCAGTTGTCTTCAAATTTTCGTTCTCAAGCGGAGCTTGTCACAGATTTCAACAATGCCTTCGATCTACTTTTTCCGCGGCCGAATGATACGGCATTGCTTGGAAATGAGGGGGTCGATGTTCCATTTGTTGAAGCGAATGCGGTGCGGACGAAGACCGGCGATGAGGGAATTGTGTGGCATGCAGAGGTGATGGCCGCGGGAGATACACGCAGTGATCATGCGGCGGAAGAGGCGCGGTTGATGCGGGGTATCGTCGAAGAGCGGCTGGCAATGGAGCTGCCGGATGACCGCAGGGATCCGCTACACCCGAAGCCGTGGCGGATCGCGGTGCTGGGCCGCGCGCGGAGTCATCTTACGGCGGTGATTGCGGAGTTCAAGCGCGACGAGGGTGCAGGGCCGGTTCGCTATCGGGCCATCGATCTTGACGCCCTGGATGAGTTGCATGAGGTGCTGGATGTGCTGGCCCTGACGCGAGCGTTGCTGCATCCGGCGGATCGCGTTGCATGGCTGGCCGTACTCCATGCGCCTTGGTGCGGCCTGGGACTGGCGGATCTGCAGGCGCTCACCGGCGAAGGCGCGCAGGCCGATGCTGGAGCTACCGTCGCGCAACTTGTAGTCGAGAGACGCAATGAATTGAGCGAGACGGGTAGGCAGTTACTGGATCGCGCGTGGCCGGTGCTGGAGACAGCCGTTGCGACGCTGGGTCGAACGTCGCTCGCAACTCATGTAGAGCGTACGTGGCGGTCGCTGGGCGGCGGTGCGGCGCTAACCGAGGAGGAGTCCGGCAATGTGCTGCGGTACCTGCAGGTGTTGCGCGAAGTTGAAGGCGAGGGTAATCGGGTTGACGTTACCGTGTTGTCTGCGCGACTAAAGATTTTGTATGCAGAGCCAGGCTCTGGTGCGATCGAGAAGGGCAGGTTGCCGGTAGAGTTGATGACCATTCATAAGGCGAAGGGGCTGGAGTGGGATGTGGTGCTGGTTCCAGGATTGGAACGCGGCGGAGGCAGGTCGGCGAACGTGCTGCTGAACTGG